>JAJYPQ010000201.1 GCA_021795255.1 Pseudomonadota bacterium | reverse complement strand
TAGTCTCGAACCCCATACCTTGAAGATCGCCATGGAGCTTTTGGGCGCCGCCCTGGCTTTATGTGCCATAGCCACAACGGTGGCCGGCCTTAAGCGTGGCTTTGCGGCCGGCGTGGTCGTCTTGGCGCTCGGGTTTAGCGTTTTTCTGCTCGGCATCAATGCCTCTGCGCCCTATCTCGATATTCGTACCATGAAGGCCTTGGCCTTGACGCTACGTCCCAAGCTGACGCGCGACGCCATCGTGGCCTGTTACGGCGGCTATTATCAGGATCTCCCTTTCTACCTCCGTAGGCGCGTGGAGGTGGTGGACTACAAGGGCGAACTCGGATACGGCACGACGCTCGAAAAGACCCCGTGGATCATGAAGGGCGCTCGATTCTGGCGCCAATGGGAGAGCCCCAGGACGGTTTATATGGCCACAAGCCGCAACAGTTACCGGCAACTCAAAAGACGCGGCATCCACATGTATATGGTGGCGCAAAACCGCTTCAACGTGATCGTATGCAACAAGGCACCGTGACCATGCGCTACCTCCCCCTTATCCTGTTTGGCGTCATGCTCAACGCGGTGGCGCAGCTCGTGCTCAAGGAGGGTATGCGGCGTATCGGGTATTTCGCCTTTGACTGGGCCAATGTCGTCCCGATCGGACTGCGAATAGTATTTAATCCCTTTGTTTTCGGCGGCCTTGTCATCTATGTGGTGAGCTTTGTGGTTTGGCTGCTCGTGCTCTCGCGCGTCCAAGTGAGTTTTGCGTACCCCATGCTGAGTCTTGGCTATATTATGAACGCCGTTGCCAGCTACTACTTGTTCCAGGAGACACTTTCGCCGGTCCGCATAGCCGGGATCTTCGTCATCGTTTTTGGTACCTACCTGATAACGAGGAGCTGACATGACTTATTCTCAGGACGAGTTTATGCCGTTTTCTCGCCCGACCCTGAGCGAGGAGGCGATAGCGGAGGTTGTATCCTGCCTGCGCTCCGGGTGGATCACGACGGGTCCGCGAGTCAAGCGTTTCGAGGATGACCTCAAGGCTTATACGGGCGCGCCTTTCGCCCTAGCTCTCTCATCAGCCACGGCGGGCTTGCATTTGGCGCTCGCCGCCTTGCGTCTCGATCCGGGCGATGAAGTCATAACGTCGCCCATGACCTTCGCTGCGACCCTCAATACCATCGTCATCGCTGGCGGTCGTCCGGTCCTCGTCGACGTCGAGGCGGACAGCTACAATATCGATGTGAATCGCATTGAGTCGGCCATTACCCCGCGCACGCGAGCTATCGTCCCAGTGCACTTCGCGGGCGTGCCGGTGGACCTTGACCCCTTGTATGCACTTGCCGCAAGGCACGGTCTGCGCGTCATCGAAGACGCAGCGCACGCCATAGGAACCGAATACAAAGGTCGCCGCATCGGCTCGTTCGGCGACACCCAGGTCTTCAGTTTCCACCCCAACAAGAACATCACCACGGGAGAAGGGGGCGCTGTCATCACCCAAGACGAGAAGCTCGCGGCGGATATCGCCTTGACGCGATTTCACGGGATGGACAGGGAGGCTTGGAATCGCTTCGGAAAGACAGGGGCCGCGCACTATGAGATCATAGCCCCAGGATATAAGTACAACATGATGGATATCCAGGCGGCCCTCGGTATCCATCAGTTGCCGGCGCTGGCCGGATTTATTAGACGTCGGACCGAGCTCGCGAAACGGTATCTGACGACGCTCGCGAGTTGGCGGGAGTGGCGGTTGCCGAAAGCCCCCGCGTACGCGCACCTGCCGGCATGGCATCTTTTTGCACCGCTCTTGGATCCCGCGGCTGCCAAGATGGATCGAGAACGTTTCATGGCCGAGATGAAGGCGCGAAATATCGGCACTGCCGTGCACTACCGTGCGGCCCATCTTTATCCTTACTACCGCGACCGCTACGGTTATCGGCCCGGGGACTTTCCCCATGCCGAGACCATTTCCGAGCGCATTGTGAGTTTGCCCTTGTTTCCTACCATGTCGGATGCCGATCAAGATCGCGTGATCGGTGCCATGAGCGACATTTTTGCGCGGAGTTGAGTGATGCGGCCATATCTAAGCGCGGTCATTCCCGTCTATAACGAAGAAGATAATCTCGGCCCGCTGTTCGACCGCTTAGTGGCTGTTTTAGATGCCATGGGCAAACCCTTCGAGATCGTTTTTACCAACGACGGCAGCGTTGATCGTTCGAGCACCATTCTGCGCCAGCTCTATGAACGGCGGCCGAACGAGGTGCGCGTGATCGAGTTTAACGGCAACTTCGGCCAACATATGGCGATCATGGCCGCCTTTGAGTACGTCCGTGGTGAGATCGTGGTGACCCTGGATGCCGACCTCCAAAACCCCCCCGAGGACATCCCGAAACTTATCGAGAAGATCGAGCAGGGTTTCGATGTGGTCGGTGGATATAGGCGCGACCGGCAGGATTCCTGGTTTCGGCGCAACGCGTCGCGCCTTATCAATCTTATCCGGGCTCGGATCACCCGCATCGAGATGCGCGACCAGGGGTGTATGCTGCGGGCATACCGCCGGCATATCGTCGACAGTATCGCGACAAGCGGCGAGGTGTCGACCTTTATCCCGGCGCTCGCTTATAGCTTCGCTGCGAACCCCACCGAGGTTGAGGTCCAGCATGCCCCTCGGGCCGCGGGGCATTCCAAGTACCATCTCTACAACCTGATTCGGCTCAATTTTGACCTTATGACGGGGTTTTCCTTGGTCCCGCTTCAGGTCTTTACCATGCTCGGCTTCACCGTTTCGTTTTTTAGCGCGCTTCTTGTAATCTACCTGCTCTTGCAGCGTATTTTCGTAGGACCCGAGGTTCAGGGCGTCTTTACCCTGTTTGGCATCATGTATTTCTTGGTCGGGCTCGGCATTTTCGGGCTCGGCATTATTGGCGAATACATCGGCCGTATTTATCTTGAGGTGCGAAAGCGCCCGCGCTTCGTGATTCGCGAGGTTCTGCAAAGACTCGATGGCCAGTAAAGCGCGTATCATCGTATTCGGATATCACGAGGTCGGATATCGTTGCCTTGAGTGGCTGATTTCGCAGGGCGAGAACCTTGTTGCCGTTTTTACCCACGAAGACGATCCGCACGAAGAGGTCTGGTTTCGCTCGGTAGCGGGCTTAGCGCGCGCCCATGGGATTCCGGTTTTCACCCCTGCATCCTTAAGGGAGGAACGAATAGAGGCGCAGGTTCGCGAATGGGCCCCGGACGTCGTGTATTCGTTTTACTATCGCAACATGATCCCGAAGGGCATCTTGGCGATCCCTCGGCGCGGGGCCTTCAATATGCATGGCTCGCTATTGCCTAAATACCGCGGTCGCGTCCCCATAAACTGGGCCATCATCCGCGGCGAGACGGAAACGGGCGCCACCTTGCACCATATGGTGGCGCGCGCCGACGCCGGCGATATCGTAGATCAAGAGCCGGTCGCCATAGGGCCGTCAGATACCGCCCATATGGTTTTTCTCAGGGTAAGCGATGCGGCTGTCAGGGTCTTGGCGCGCAATCACGCGGCCATTCTCGCCGGGACTGCGCCCCGCCGCGCCCAAGACGAGACCTTGGCGACGGTATTTGGCGCTAGGCGCCCCGAGGACGGGTGTATCGACTGGAACAAGTCCGCCCAGGAGGTCTTTAATCTCGTGCGTGCGCTGACCCACCCCTATCCTGGTGCCTTTAGCGAGATTCGGGGGCGGAAGTTTTACGTCTGGTGGGGAAGACCGGTAGACGCCCCGGGGGGTCCGTCGCAACCAGGCCAGCTAGTTGCCGTAGATCCGCTCGTCGTGGCAACACAGACAGGCGGGTTTTGTATCGAGAAGCTTGAGTGGGCCGCCACGGACGCTCCGGAACACTACGAATTTGTTGCAGGGGAACTTGTCGGCCAAAGCGCCGCAGGCCTCGCCCACTTTGGAGAAACGTAATGGCCCTGAAAGTCCTAATCCTAGGCGTCAACGGATTCATAGGTAATAGCCTCACCCAGACCATCCTTGAGCAAAAGGACTGGGAGGTTTACGGCATGGACATGAATAACGACAAGCTCGATGCTTGCCTCGCTCATAAGCGCTTTCATTTCGTCGAAGGCGATATTACCGTCAACCGCGAGTGGATCGAATATCACATAAAGAAGTGCGATGTCGTGCTACCACTTGTCGCCATCGCGACCCCCGCGACCTATGTGACGGACCCGCTGCGCGTGTTCGAACTCGATTTCGAGGCGAATCTCGACATCGTCCGTAAATGCGTGCGCTACAAGCGTCGCGTACTCTTCCCGTCGACCTCGGAGGTCTACGGGATGAGTGCCGACACCCCTTTTAACGAAGAGACGAGCCATCTGGTCCTAGGCCCGATCCACAAACAGCGTTGGATTTACTCCTGCTCAAAGCAACTTCTCGACCGCGTTATCTATGCCTATGGTAAGGAGGGCCTGAGGTTTACCCTCTTCCGTCCCTTTAATTGGATCGGACCTAAGCTCGACAATATCTGGGAGCCCAAAGAAGGTAGCTCGCGCGTCCTGACACAGTTTTTGGGGAACATTCTTCGCGGTAAGGATATCCAGCTCGTCGACGGAGGTAGCCAGAGGCGTAGCTTTACCTTCATAGACGATGGTGTGGACGCGCTTCTGCGGATTATCGAGAACCGAGACGGATGTGCCGACGGTCGAATCTTCAACATCGGCAACCCCCAGAACGATTGTTCGATAAAGGAGCTGGCCGATTCGCTCGTCGCCCTTGTGCGTTCCTATCCTCGCTATGCCGAGCTCGCCGACAAAGTGAAGATTATCGCCGTGAATTCCAAAGAGTATTACGGCGAGGGCTACCAGGACATCCTGACGCGTGTCCCGTCCATAGAAAACGCTCGTCAGTTCTTGGGCTGGCAGCCCAAGACCGACCTCATGACGGCATTGCGCAAGACCTTGGATTATCATCTCGGCCGCCCTTCCCAGGAGCTTCAGTAAGGGGATGCCGGACATCGCCTTAGCCATCAAGGTCGATGTAGATACCGAACGGGGAACACGTCTTGGTGTGCCCGCTTTGGGGCGCTTGTTCGATGAGCTCGGTATCAGGGCGAGCTTCTTTTTTTCACTGGGGCCCGACAATACCGGGCGCGCCCTGAAACGCATTTTTCGTCCTGGATTTCTTACCAAGGTGCGGCGTACGAGTGTTGTCAGCACCTATGGCCTACGGACATTGATGAATGGGGTGCTTTGGCCCGGTCCGCACATCGGGAACCGGCATGCCGACCTGATGCGCGCGGTTAGGGATGCGGGGCACGATGTGGGCATTCACTGCTACGACCATGTCCTATGGCAGGACGGCCTTGCGACTATGCGGGTAGCGGAGGTGCGCCGGGAGTTCGGCCGCGCGCGGTCGGAGTTTGAACGCGTCTTCGGCGTTCCGGCACAGGCCGCCGCCGCCGCCGGCTGGCAGGCGAACGCCGACAGTCTTACCGTGTATGACGAGGCTGCCCTCCGTTATGCGAGCGACGCCCGCGGGCATTCCCCGTTCTTTCCCGCTGTGGCCGGCGAACGATTTCGGACCCTGCAGATTCCGACGACCCTCCCCACCCTAGACGAGCTGCTGGGACGCCCCGGCTTTCCTGATGATCAACTGGCCGGCCATTACTTTTCGCTGCTGCGGCGCAACTCGATCAATGTCCTGACGATCCATGCCGAAATCGAGGGGATGGCCAAGTATCGCTGGTTTCGTGAATTTCTGGCGCGCGCGGTCTCGATGCGGGTCCAGTTCGTGGCCCTGGAGGCGGTGGCGGCCGAACTCCTCGGCGCGAGCGCGGCGATCCCGGTCTGCGAGCTAGTGACGGGGGAGTGCGAGGGCCGCTCGGGCACTTTGGCGACCCAAGGCAATGTCGTAAGTTAAACCATGCGTCTCTTGGGCGAGGTCGTAAAGGACCTATACAGCCGGGCGTTTGGTAGGGCCGGCCTTAAGGTCCCTATCCGTCGCCCCGGTTAAGGGAGAGCGTTATGACTATAATGGGCCAGGCCACCGGCCTTGCTGACACCCCTGTTCTCGTCCGCATCGGATGACCAAGGCCCTAAGCCAAGGCCTAGAGCTACCGGTCGCCAGCTGCCTTGAGGACCTCAAGGCCGCGCTTTCCGAACATCCCCTGGTCCTCTTGTCGGCCGAAACCGGAAGTGGCAAGACGACGCTTGTCCCGCCGGCCCTGCTCGATGCGCCGTGGCTTTGCGGGCGCAAGATCGTCATGCTGGAGCCCAGGCGCTTGGCGGCGCGGCTCGCCTGCGAATGGATGGCGCATAGTCGCCATGAGCGGCCAGGCGAGACGATAGGCTACCGCACCGGGCAAGAGACCTGCGTGTCTTCTACCACCCGCATCGAGATCATGACCGAGGGGGTGTTGACCCGTCGCGTGCAGCGGGACCCCGAAATGGCGAACATCGGGCTTATTATTTTCGACGAGGTCCATGAACGGCATCTAGCCACCGATTTGGGGCTCGCCCTAGTCCAGGATGTTCAGCGCGGCCTCCGTCCCGATCTTCGCGTTTTGTTGATGTCGGCCACCCTCGAGCGGGACATGTTCGTGCGTCACTTCGGGGCCGTGCCGCTCATCGAGGCGACCGGCCGCCGCCACCCGGTGCAGATCGACTACTCGAGGCGCCCCCCTACGGGGCCTCTCGAGGACCAGGTGCGCGCGGCTACGGTCGAGCTATTCTCCGAGACGTCCGGAGATATTTTGGTATTTTTACCGGGACTCCGGGAGATCAGGCGCTGCGAAGCCGCGCTTGCGCTCGATGCGCGGACCTTGGGGTGTGTTGTGCTCCGCCTCCACGGCGATATGACGGCCAGCGAGCAGGATGCGGTCTTAAGAGACACCACGACTCGCCGCGTTATTCTCGCTACCGCCGTCGCGCAGAGCAGTATCACCATCCCCACGGTCGACGGCGTGATTGACGCCGGTCTTATGCGGGTTGCGCGCTTTGACAAGGGTAGCGGCATTACCCGTCTC
>JAJYPQ010000200.1 GCA_021795255.1 Pseudomonadota bacterium | reverse complement strand
GCTCGACAGGCGGACCTGGACCTTGGCCGCACCATTGCGCCCACGATGGAACTTGATCGCCCGAATGGCGTACCGCCCTTGCGCCGAACGCGGCCGGGGCAATACCGGCGCCCGCGGTACGGCGACCGCGGCCTGCGCTATGGCAGCGTTCGGACTTGCGATAATTACGTTGATCGCATGCGGGCGGACGAAGGCACGGTAGGCCGCGGGGTTCACGAGCCGAATGACGACGCGAGTCATATTATTGGCTTCGACGGCGGTTACATCCTGGACATCGCCAGCGCCAACCTTGAGGCGATCCTGCGGTGCCTTAAGGACCGTATTAGGAATGTCCAACACCACCATGGCCGGGTGCACCAACACGAAGGCCGAAGGGGCCGCGGCGCGGCGCTTGGTCACGAGATGGAGTTCGATCTTATTGCCCGGAAAGGCAAAGTAGCTGAGCTTGGTCACGGCATTCGGGCCCTGCGCGGCCAAGGGGGGGGTGGTGGACGCCGGCTTCGGCCGAACGCGGGCAACGCCCACTTGCGGCGTCACCATGGCCACCGCGATGCCACCCAGTTTGGCGTCGTAACCGTAGGCGCTGGGCACGAGACGCAGCGATCCGGCCTTCGTGAGCAAGACGTCGACGTTGACGCCGCGGCCGCGATCGGCCAGGTACGGATAGACACCCTTTACGGCCCCCACGCCCGGCAGGTCCTTCACTCGGACGCCCATCTTGGTTCGGGTCAGTCGGATGCGCAATAGTCGGCCATGATGAAGGGTCTCGACGCGTCCGCGACGAGCCCCTTCGATATCAAGCCTGAGCGCGGGTTTACCGGCAACGGAGGTCCAGGAAAGCCCGGTGAGCGTAGCGGCGTGCGCCATGGCAAGCGCCGACACGGTCAGCGCGATGGCCACAAGCTTGGTTCTAATCATGATAGGGCTCCCTTATCACTTAATTTCTAGGGTCACGGGCTGTTTGACCCAGCCGGTCGGACCCGCAACGGTTTCGACGATATAGATCTTCTTCGGCGTTATACGCTCGATGGTACCGTAGTGTTCACCCACGTCCGTCCCTACTTGTGCCCGATGGGTGGCGCCATCGGGAGTCGTAATGAGCGCCCACAGTTTATGCCCTGCCGACAGCGTTCCGACCACACGGAGGGCATCCAAGGGATAGTGCTGCAGGGGCCCTTTAGGGATGTGGAGGTTCGGATTGGGGCCCCGGGCCGACAAGCGCATCGAGAAGGGCTCGAACGGGTCGATTAGATGGTGCATGTTGAAGGCCACGACATGGGGCGCCACGATCTTCGGCACGGGCTTCACGGGCGGATGATAGCTGGCATCGGCGGTCGCCACGAAATGCTGGAGACTCGTCATGCCCCCCCCGCCCGAACACCCTGCCAGTAGCATGCAAAGGACCCACGTCGTCGATAGGCGCGTGTTCATTTCTTGATAACCCGATGCTTTAGATAGCGATAGGTCTTGGCAGTCATGGACATGGAGAGCAAAACCCCTTTCTTGGCCGCCACCTTGACGCCGCCAAGGGTTACGATGCGCGGCAGAGCCGCGATGTCGCCTACAAAATGTCCGAGCTGGGCGTATGTCCCTTCGACCGTCAGCTTAATAGGCAGCTCCGCGTAGAAGTTTTTCGGGACCTCGCCCTCGGGCTTCAGAAGCACAAACTGCAAGCCGCTGCTCTTGCCAGCCTTCGTGACCTCGGTCACGAACTCGGGCATGTGCGTCGTATTGGGCAGTTCCTGAAGGAGGCCCCCGAACACCACTTTCATTTGTTTCATCTGCAACTGGTAGGCCGGTAAATCCTCGGCCTCCATTTTTTCCTGAACGAACTGTCGCTTGAGCGCCGTCTCCTGGGCACGAAGGCCTTCGTCGGTATGAATCTGGCCGTCTAGAAAAAACCAATATCCGAGGGCGAGAAGCAGCACGCACGACAGGCCGACGCCCACCACCTTGACCGAGTACGGGGAGGCGGCCAGGTTGTGGAGATCAACGCTCTTCAGGTCTTCCTTCAGGTCTTCGATAGTCTGCTGCCAATCCACGGCTATCCCCTTCCCGCTATAGGCTTCTTGGTGGGCGTCACGATCTTGCCCTGGACTGTGAGTGTAAAGAGACTGAGGTGTCCGGTGCCGCTTTTTACCACCGTAATCACGTCAAGAATCGGGTTTGTGAACGATCGCGAGACCGCCAAGTTGCGCATAAACTGCGACACGCGCTCGTTCGATTGGGCCGCCCCCGAGATCGTAAAGGTCGTCTTTGCCTGCCCAAACGACGTAAGGTAGACGCCTGCCGGCACCGCGCTCACGAGATTGTTGAAAACCCGGACGATTTGCATGCGATCCATTTGCAGGGTCTGAATGACGTGCATACGTGCGAGCAGCGCGGCTCGCGCCTTTTTTATGGCCGCGATCTTTTGGATCTTTGAACTCATGAGCGCGATCTGCTGTTGCAGATAACTGTTCCGCGCCTGCTGGTGGGAAATGATGCTCGCCAACTGCATATGGGCATAAAGGAGTACGACAAGGACGCCGACCCAGGCTAGGCCGGCCTGGCGCATCAGGCGCTGGTCGAGTTCCTTGCGTCGTTGTTCGCGCCACGGCAAGAGATTAAGGCGCATCATAGATAGAAGCTCCGTAGCGCCAAGCCGCACGCGACCATGAGAGAGGGCGTCTCATTGACGAACAGCTGCGGTTTCACCCGCCCAGCCAGGGCCATGCTCGAAAAGGGGTTGGCAATGGCCACAGGCACGCCAATACGGCTCGTCAGCAATTTGTCGATACCGGCGATTTGGGCACACCCCCCAGCAAGCAGCACGAGATCAACCTTATTGAAAGGGCTGGACGAATAGAAGAACTGCAGGGCGCGCATGACCTCCTGGCAGAGGGCCTCCATAAACGGTCGCAAAACCTCCGCCTGGTAGTTGTCCGGCAAGCCCCCTTGTTTTTTGGCGAGGCCCGCCTCCTCGTAGGACAAACCGTAACGGCGCTGGATTTCCTCCGTCAGCTGGCGGCCGCCGAAGCTATGCGACCGGCTGTAGACCGAGCGGTTACTATGCATCACGTTCAGGGTCATGCTGGTCGCACCGATATCGTAGATCGCGACCGTCTTCTCCATCCCGCCGCCCGCCATATGCTCGGCAATGAGCGTGTAGGCGTTTTCCATCGCGTAGGTCTCGAGATCGACGATCAAGGCTTGGTAACCATGGGTCTGGATAACCGCGAGATAATCGTCAACGACCTCTTTACGGCACGCGGCGATAAGGACCTCGACCTCTTCGGCATTGTCTTCCGCCGGCCCTATCACCTGGAAATCCAAATTGACCTCGTTTAGCGGATAGGGGATGTAGTGTTCGGCCTCCATCTCGATCTGGGTCTGCAGTTCCGCCTCGGTGAGCGCCGATGGCATGCGCACCGATTTGCATATCGCCTGACTCGCCGGGATCGAAACCGCGACGTGTCGCAACCGAGTCCCGGACCGCTTCATCGCCCGATCCACGGTCGCTGCCACCTGTTCGATATCGGCTATGGCACGCTCAACCATAGCGTTTTGCGGCAGGGGCTCAACGGCATAGCGTTCCACACGATATTGGTTCTGGCTCGAGCTCAATTCCAGAACTTTGATCGATGAGGTACTGATATCTAAACCGACCAGCGGTTGTTTTTTACGGCCCGGCAGATCCAAATTCCTCCCTTTTTCCGGAACTTATGCCCGGTAGATCGCTCTTTAGATGAGCTTCCTTGAACTATAGATCACAAAACGGCGCAATGACAAATGGTTTGGGGCTCGGGACGTTTCCCCTTATACTCACCATAACCCTGCGGATTGAGAAACTATGGACTCTTCGAACACGCCCGGCGTCCCCTTAAAGCGCCGGACCGGATTCCGGTTGCTGCTCGTTTTCTTCGGTTTTTTCGCGGCCGGCGTCCTGGTGGCAGGCGTCACAGCGCTAGTTATAGCGCCCACCCTGCCATCGGTCCACAATATCATGCAAAAACGGCTTAAGGCGCCACTTCAGGTCCTGACCCGGCACGGCAAGCTCATTGCCGAATTCGGCAATGAGGAGCGTATGCCGATCACCCTCCGCCAAGTCCCCCCGACCTTGATCCATGCGGTCCTCGCAGCCGAGGACAGCTCGTTTTATACCAACCCGGGGATCGATATCCTCGGGATCGCCCGCGCCGCCTGGGTCGATATCCTGACCGGCCGCAAGGCCCAAGGCGCCAGTACCATCACCATGCAGGTCGCGCGCAACTACTTCCTGAGTCCGCGCAAGACCTTTACGCGCAAGATTCGCGAGGTCTTGCTCGCCTTTAAGATCGCCCGCGAGCTCAGTAAAAAGCAGATCCTCCAGCTCTACCTGAATAAGATCTTCCTCGGCAACCATGCCTACGGCTTCGAGGCCGCCGCCCACATCTATTACGGAAAGTCGCTCAAACGACTGACGCTACCCCAATTGGCGATGCTGGCGGGGCTGCCGCAAGCGCCATCGCTCGATAATCCCATCGATCACCCAAAGAACGCCCGGGCGCGCCGCCAATATGTACTCAAGCGCCTGCGGACCCTGGGTTACATCAGCGCGTCCCAGTACCGGGCGGCGAACGCCTCGCCGGTCGCTACCCGCGCCCATATGATCCATTACCATGTCCACGCGGGCTATGTCGCGGAGATGGTGCGCGAGTATATGGTCAAGCACTTCGGTCGCAAGAAAACCTACGATGGCGGCTACCGGGTCTACACCACCCTGGGCGCAAAAGAGCAGATCGCGGCCGACCAGGCGGTCCGAGACGGGCTCCTGGCCTACAATAGGCGCCATGGCTACTACGGCCCGACCGCGGTGCTCGCGATCAACGACCAAACAAGCACGCATCGCCTTGATCGGGATTTGCGTCACTACACAACCGTAGGAGGGCTGGTCCCGGCGATCGTTCTCCACGTGGGCTACCGTTCCATTCAAGCCTATGACCTGGACCGTCAGCAGGTCCGCGTAGGCTGGGCGGGCTTGTCATGGGCGGCCCCCTTTATCAATGTAAACGCCGAGGGCCCGGCGCCCCAACAGGCCCGCGATATTCTCGCAGTCGGTGATGTCATCTACCTCCAACACCAGGGTCCCAAACAATGGGCCTTGGCCGAGATCCCGCGCCCCTACGCGGCACTTGTGTCGCTGCGGCCCACCGACGGCTCGATCGCGGCCCTCGTAGGAGGCTTCGACTTCTATCACGACAATTTCAACTGCGTGACCCAGGCCCACCGTCAGCCCGGGTCGAGCTTCAAACCGTTCGTCTACTCGGCGGCCATCGCCAAGGGCTTCACCGCCGCGAGCCTTTTTAGCGGTGCACCCATCGTGGCCTTAAGCGGCGCGCACGGCGAGTTATGGCGGCCACATAACTATTCCGAGCATTTCCGTGGGCTTACGCGCATGCGTGTCGGTCTCGCCCAATCCATCAATCTCGTGTCGATCCGGATACTCCGCGCGATCGGCATCCGATACGCCATCCAGTACGCCAAGCGTTTTGGATTTCGGGCCTCCGAGCTGCCCCATAGCCTCTCTTTGGTCCTGGGCAGCGCGACGCTTACCCCCTTGGAGATGGCCCGCGGCTACACAGTGTTCGCCAATGGCGGCTATCGGGTGCGCCCGTATTTCATCCGCAAGATCGTCAACGAGACCGGTAAGGTCGTCTGGCACGCAACGCCGGTGACGGTCCCTCCCGTAGGCGGCATCCCGACAGCGAACGTCGGCAATCCGCATTACGCCTTCCAGGCCATAAGCCCGCAAAATGCCTTCATTATGACCAGTATGATGGAAAGCGTGATCCGGTCCGGAACCGGCCAACTCGCTTTGTCCTTAAAGCGTGTGGATATCGCCGGTAAAACGGGCACGTCGAACCACGAGCGCAACGCCTGGTTCTCGGGATTCAGTCCTTATCTTGAAACCACCGCGTGGATGGGGTTCCCGGTGCCCAAATCGCTTGGCCGCTACGAGGTCGGCGCCCACGCCGCTTTGCCAATCTGGGTTCAATACATGGGCGCGGTCTTGGCGGGCCGCCCGGATACACCCTTCCCCGTCCCCAAAGGGATCGTGACCGCCACCATTAACCGCCGTACGGGGCTGCTCTGTAGCCCCTCGAATCCGGAGGCCATGCGCGAGTACTTCATCAAGGGGACGGTGCCGGGCAAAACCGCCGCCGGCGAGGGGCCGCCGGTACCACTCCCAGCCCAAAACGTGCGTAGCAGCGGGCTCTTCTAAATGGGGCGACATATCCGCAGGGCATCGACCGGCCGTAAGTCCGAGGCCGTGGTACGCCAAAAGATCATCGTGGAGGCGGCCCGCATCATGGCAGAAGAGGGGGTGCGCGATTACCAAAGCGCCAAACGCAAGGCCGCCCATCGTTTGAGCCTCCCGGAGGACAAAAATTGGCCCGCGAACACCGAGATCGAGGCGGCGCTCAAACAACATCTCGAACTTTTCCACCATGAGTGGCCGCAAACCGTCCGCGCGCTTCGCGAAGATGCGCTCGAGGCCATGGCCCTGCTCCACGACTTTGCGCCGAAACTCGTAGGGGAGGTCTTAAGCGGGACTGCGACGCGGTTCTCCGAGGTTCAGCTCCACCTTACAGCGAGCCCCGAGGAGATCGGCCTGTTTCTCGCGGGACAGGACATCCCTTTTGACATCGAAGACCGCCGACTTCGTTACAACGGCGACCGGGTGGCGCAAGTCCCGGTATTTCGATTCGTGGCCGGGGATACGCCCTTTGCCTTATACGTGTTAAGCCCTGAGGCCATACGCGAGCTCCCGCTTTCGCCCGTCGACGGACGTCCCATGCACCGCGCCTCCGCGCGCGAGGTCGCAACGCTTCTGGGCGCCTCGCCTTCCGACCCCCGGACGCCTGACTAAGGAACGTCTGATCTAACCCATTATTTCGACGACCGCATGGTTCAGAATCCAGATTTGGCCAGAGCGGAACGTCCAAACGCACCGTTCTGCGCCCCGATGGGCTTCGTTTTGTGCCTC
>JAJYPQ010000199.1 GCA_021795255.1 Pseudomonadota bacterium | reverse complement strand
TCACATCGTCTTTTGTCAATGCCTCTAGCAAGACGATCTCTCTTGCGACCCCACTCCCTAAATTTTTAATCTCCATCATAAGGCGCGCCTTTTCCGCTCTCCTACGATGCTCATCGCGAAACTCCGTAATCGATTCCAATACACTTGCTTGACGATTGTACTCTATAAGGAAAATCATAGTCACTCCTTACTAAATTCCGCAAATCGAGATAGAATTTGTTGAATTTCGTTCCTACTTTCTTCCATTTCTACTTTTATATTTTCCGTTCTGACTGTTAGAGTTCTGGCCTCCAACATTTCAAACCTTTTCACTATATCTCTCATATACTCTAAAGACTGACGGGCGATATCTGGTCCACCACCATACTTCACGTCAATACCTAACCGGTCAGCAAGCTTTTCCGATATCTCGGCCCATAAGTGCTGAAGCCTGGTGCGAACTTGAATCTCAATCGGAAGAACATTTGGCCGTGCAATCACATGACCAGCGCGGTAGCCGTGACTTGGCTGTTCCCTGCGATCAATAATCGTGGTTGGAAATATCTTCGCGATCGCACTGACCATTGTATTCTATGCAGTTATATCTACTACGGTAGTTCGACAACCAGCAATATCCTGCATTTGGGAAAGGCGCACCGATCCCCGCTTAAACTTGTCAACGATGGCAGTAGTCGACTTGGCGGGTGGGCCACTGAGCTCAAGACCTATGCGAGTACGCAGCGCCTCGACCACGAGATCATAATCTTCACGGAATGACTTTCGATACCCGTCAAGCAGCCGAAGATCTGGACCTGTAACCCCCGCGCGAAGACGGTCTCCAAGCTCATCAATTCTTGAACGAGAGAGAGTATCGCACGTCATCCAGCCCCTCCAGCCCCTCCAGCCCCTCCAGCCCCGCCAATGGCCAATAGCGAATTCCGCTTCTGATTTACGAATTATCGCATAAATCTCTTACGGGGCACCAACCGTATAGTCAAATGAGCCACCTTACAAACAGAATACGTCGACCAACCACATTAGCTTTCTATTACCCGGATCTTTTGGCGAACAGTACCCGGGACGAAGACGCCTGACGGCAGATCGTGCTTATCGATGACACAGTTGACGTGGGAAGGCGAGCGTGGACAGGTATATTCCGATGAGCTTCATGGGCTGAGCGTTGTGGTGGCAAGCGAACCACGGCCCTGAACATGACCAAGGTACCGCCACTGGGCCGCCTGAGAGCGGGCGCGCGTAAGACGCGGCGTCTCAACAGAGGGAGCAGGCGTTATTAACGATGAGATACAGCTTGTGTTGTCGCCGCTCTGTCGTCCCATGTGCTGCACGGACGGAGGCGTAGCCAGTTGTTCCGCGGTTCTCCGCAAACGGCGGTCCGGACGTTTGTCGCGCAGGTCAGCGCGGACCCGCTCCTGCAGCACCGACGCGACTGACTCTGTGGCCGCCGTCATGAGAGATTGCACGTCAGGACATTCGTAGCGCCTCAATCTTCCCGAGCAGATCCCTACTTCGCTGCCCCTCACGACGACCGCTACACGCCACAGACAAGTTTCGGTGTTCGGCGCCTTTCTACGCAATCATCAAAATCTGAAAGGAAATCGGTCGGGAGGTGAGTAAAAGAAAGCTCGTCACTCGCCCAAGTTTAAAAGCCGCCCATGCAGACGCGCGTTATGAAAGGTCCGCAGAAAAATACCGAGGCCTAACGCAAGATAAACCACGTTCAAGCCCCCAGCTTCCCAGAGCGGCCGCGCAACGATGACATGATGAAAAAAAAGGGCGCGCATGGCCGAAAACACATAAGCAGCAGGCAAGGCTTGGGCGACGATCTGCAGCCAATGCGGTAAAACCGATATCGGGTAATAAATGCCGCTCACGGGAGCTAAGGCGAAGACCGCCGCCCATGCCAGATTTTCGGCACCCAAACCGTAGCGCAGCACAAGTCCGGCCACAACCAAGCCGATCGCCCAACCCATCACCAAGAGGTTCATGAAGAACGCGAGAAGCACGAATCCCATGCGCCAAATCGGGAAGTGGTAAAACCAAAATGCGAACACGGCCGCCATTCCGCTGCCGATCAAGGTCCGCAGGAGACTGATGACAAAAAGCGCTGAGGCGAGCTCATAGGCACGCAATGGGCTCGCGAAGAGGTGGCCCAAATTCCGCGAATACAGCTCTTCGAAAAACACAACGGACACCCCGAGCTGCCCCCGGAACATCACATCCCACAGCAACACTGCCGCAAGTAATACCCCCGAGGCGCGCGCCAGGTAACTGCTATGGTGCACCAGGTATTCGCTCAGGAAACCCCATAAAACGATCTGCATCGTCGGCCAGTAGGCAAGCTCGATGATGCGCGGCCACGAGCCCTTCAGCAAATAAACGTAGCGCTCGATCATGGCGCCTACGCGCCTTATGCTACCCCAGAGCGATCTGCTCATAGTTGCGACCGCCCGCGCGCCATATCCAAGAACACCTCCTCTAGGGTTTCGCGTCCATATTTTGTGATGAGGTGTGCCGGGGCGCCGCGATCAAAAAGCGTGCCCTGGCGCAACATGATTACGTCGTCGCATAGGCGTTCCACTTCCAGCATGTTGTGCGAAGCGAGCACTACGGCCGCCCCACTGGCCTTCTGATAATCGCGAAGGTAGCTGCGTAAGCGATCCGCCGTGTCAGGATCAAGAGAAGCCGTGGGCTCGTCTAGCAACAACAGCTGCGGGCTATTGATGAGTGCCTTGGCAAGCGAGGCGCGCGTGCGTTGTCCGGCCGAAAGCCGGCCGTACGGTCGGCCCAGAAGCCCCTCAAGATCCAAGTCCCGCGCCAACTGTTGGATGCGCGCCTTGATACCCCTAACACCGTAAAGCCCACCGTAAACACGCAGGTTTTCATACACGGTCAAACGGTGTGGCAGATCGACGTAGGGCGACGAGAAATTAATACGCTCTAAGACCCGATAACGATGGCGCAAAAGATCCTCGCCCAAAACTCGAATCGAGCCCGCGGTCGGCAACAACAATCCCATCAATATCGCAAGCGTCGTCGTCTTTCCGGCGCCGTTGCCCCCCAAAAGCCCAAGCACCCGCCCACTTCCCAGCGTAAACGTAAGCGACTCGACCGCCACGACCGGACCATAGGTCTTACCAAGGCCCATCACCTCGATGGCGCTCTCTGCCATCAAAGCGCAACGCTCAAGGCTTCACTCAATTCGCGCAGCCGCTGCCCCGGACGCGTATCCGCCAGACCAGCCTGAACCACCGCTTGGTAGTAACCGGCCAAAAAGGCCGGCAAAGCCTGTGCCACAACCGGCTTTCGCAAGCGCGCGACGCGCGCAAGTTCCCAGTGGGCCCGCAGACTTGCATGCGCTTGGGCGCTACAAACCCGGGCACCCCAGATCTGCATGCCGGGCGCCTCGGTATGGGCCCCGACTACCAAACAGAACGCCTCGCGGCCGGATCCGAGTCCCACATAAGGGCCGACATACTCCACCGCTAACGCTTGGGCGAGCTGGGCCAGAACACCGCCCAAACGCACAAGGGCATCGTCCAGCCCGACATCAGGTTTGAGGCCGGGCGCTCCCGCATGCCGACGCAAGGTGATAAGAAACTCTTCCATCCTACCTCCATCAAAAGATGCGCGATTCTGCCATCGACCTACCCAGAAGGACAGACCTAGGCCGCATCCGAAGGGCCCGCGCAGAGTCCGCGCAAGCGGGCTTACCGAAAGCCCGGCGAGAGACCGGTACTCGCTTGCAAAGCTGTGAACGTCCGCCGGCCTTTGCGCGCCGCTCAAGATAAGACCCACATTTTTCGCTATACTGTAAGCCATGACTGCCCATAGCCCTATACGCCCTACCCCCGACCAAGACTCGTTGATCGCTTTGGGGCGCCGGGTTCTGCAACTTGAGGCGGATGCTCTTTCGGCGCTCGTAGGCGGACTTAGCGCCTCCTTTACCGATGCTTGTCGCCTACTATGGGATTGCCGCGGGCGCATCGTAGTCGTGGGCATGGGGAAATCCGGGCATATCGGCGGTAAGATCGCAGCGACCCTCGCCAGCACCGGAACCCCGGCGTTCTTTGTCCACCCAGGCGAAGCGAGCCACGGGGATCTTGGGATGATTACCCCCGATGACGTCGTGCTCGCAATATCGCATTCGGGCGAAACGGGGGAAATCCTCACCATCCTACCGATTATCAAAAGAATGGGGGTCCGGCTCTTGGCCTTGACCGGCGCGCCGGGGTCGAGCCTAGCCCGCCAAGCCGACGTCCACCTGTGCGTGGCGGTCGATAAGGAGGCCTGTCCTCTGGACCTCGCCCCCACCGCGAGCACGACAGCAGCGCTCGCGATGGGGGACGCCCTGGCCATAGCGCTCTACGAGACGCGTGGTTTTACCCCGGAAGACTTCGCCCGCTCTCATCCCGGCGGGCGGCTGGGGCGGCGACTGCTCATCTATGTCTCGGACATCATGCATAAGGGCAACCGCATTCCCATCGTTCCGGTGGACGCACCCTTGCCGGACGCCCTGGTCGAGATGACCAGCAAAGGCCTCGGCATGACGGCGGTTGTCGACTCCGAGCAACGATTATGCGGCATCTTCACGGATGGTGACCTGCGCCGCGCACTCAATAAGGGCGTGGACGTGTACAAGGCGGTGGTGGGAAGCGTGATGACGCGCCACCCGAAGACCGCGGCCGCCGATCATTTGGCGGCGGAATTGGTCCCGGTCATGCGCGCTCACAATATCAGCGGCTTATTCGTGGTGGATGAAGACCTGAAAATTATAGGCGCCCTTAACATGCACGACCTCCTTCGGGCCGGCGTGGTATGACGGAATTCACGATAGCCGATGTGGCCGGTGCGCCCACGGAGGCCGTGAGGCCGCTGCGCCTTCTGCTACTAGACGTCGACGGCGTCTTAACCGATGGCCGGCTTTTTTTGACGGATTCGGGGGAAGAGATCAAAGCCTTTCACAGCCGTGATGGGCATGGCATTAAAATGCTCATTGCAAGCGGGATAGAGGTCGGGATCGTCACCGGCCGGTCGTCGCGCGTCGTACAAAAGCGGGCACAAGATTTGGGAATTTCTCTTCTTGTCCAGGGTTGCCACGACAAACGTGCAGCAGTCCTTTCGATCCTCGCCGAACGTGGTCTCGCCTCTCAGGAGGCGGCGTTCATGGGTGACGATGTGATCGACCTACCGGCTATGCAATCCGTGGGATTCGCCATTGCCCCCGCGGATGCCCACCCGCTCGTTCGCGCTCGGGCCCACTGGGTCACCAGGCACGGGGGGGGCATGGGGGCCGTCCGCGAGTTTTGCGAGCTTCTTATGTACGCACAAGGGACGTTAGACGATCAAATGCAATCCGTATATCGAGGCGATTGTTCATGGGCCGGTGGCTAAGCCGCTTCTTATTATTCGTGGGGCTGTTGCTTTTCTCCGGTCTATTCTGGTGGTTGCCAGAGGCCTTGGTGGGGCCGGCGCTCGCTTTAACCCACGCCCAACCGGTGCGCCCGGATTACTATATTGACCGCCTGCGTCTCACGGCCATGAATCGGTATGGGCGCCCGCGGTTCATCCTTACGGCGGAACGTCTCGTACACTTTCCGCGCAACAAACAAACGCTTCTGATCAAACCCCATCTCATACAGTTCGGTAGCCAAGCGACAACGACCACCACCGCGAAACGAGGCTTTGTATCCCCGCATGGCCACATCCTCATCATGCGGGGCCAAGTGCGCGTCTTTCGCGGCGCGGCCGCGCGGTTCGGAACGGCAACCGTCCGAACCCACGTGTTGACGGTCCACCTGCACTCATGAGTCGGGGCTTAAGAATGCTCACGATTGTAAGCGCCTTCGGCATGGCGGGCCTGGCGCAGGCCCATCGCCTTGCCCAGCCCTTGAGCGTGCGCGCCGATAGCATTCAGATAAACGAGCGCACGGGGCTTAGCCTGTACCAGGGTCATGTTCGCCTCGTCCAAGACGGCCTGATCGTGCGTGCAGAACGGGTCCGCGTGCGTTCCGCCCACGGTGCAGTTCTGTCTATCCGCGCCCTTGGCCACCCTTTGCACATCGAAGACCAAAAAACCGGCGGCCTGCCGGTATTCGGTCAAGCCCAGACTTTGCATTTCATCGCATCAAAAGACGAGGTCAGCCTGACGACCCACGTAGTCTTTCGTCAGGGAGTGGACATCTTGCACGGGCATGTCGTCCATTATTACGTCCGATCCCAACGGATGACGGCCATTAAGGGCCCAAAAGAACGCGTTAGGGCACGCATCGTCCCGCATGCTGCGCTGCCGGCCAAGCCCAAGGGTCGGCCATGAGCCACCTAGTCGCCACTCACCTCTCTAAGTCCTACAAAGGACGGCAGGTAGTTAAGGACGTCAGCCTGAACGTCGAAGCTGGGGAGGTCGTGGGTCTATTGGGGCCCAATGGCGCCGGGAAGACAACCTGCTTTTATATGATCATCGGTCTGGTCCGAAAGGATCAGGGGCAGATCTGGCTAGACGATATCGATATCGGCCGCTACCCGATGCATAGGCGGGCCAAGCTGGGTGTGGGATACCTACCCCAGGAGGCCTCGGTTTTTCGTAAACTCACAGTCGAGGAGAACATCCTCGCCATCCTCGAGACGGTAGAAAACCTAAGCGCGAATGACCGGCAAAACCGGCTCGAGGAGCTGCTTCACGAACTCCACATCGGAGAACGGCGGAAGACGCTCGGCATGAGCCTCTCAGGTGGGGAACGTCGACGCGTCGAGATCGCACGGGCTTTGGCTACCAAGCCTCGATTTATGTTGCTAGACGAGCCCTTTGCCGGGGTCGATCCCATTTCGGTCATCGATATTCAGCAGCACATCTCGCACCTTCGAGGGCTCGGGATCGGCGTGCTCATAACTGACCACAATGTCCGAGAGACCCTGAAGATCTGTGATCGGGCCTACATCATCAACGACGGACATGTGCTCACATCGGGCGATCCGCAGGACGTTTTGGTTAATCCCGATGTCCGCCGGGTCTAT
>JAJYPQ010000198.1 GCA_021795255.1 Pseudomonadota bacterium | reverse complement strand
AGGGGGTATATCTCTTTTGGGTTGACGCATTTCTGAATGGCGTTGACGGACAGGCTAACCGGGCGGTAGCCTGGACCCGCAGCGCGCCCCTAGGGGATCGCTGTGAGAAAAAGCAGACCATTTATGGACGACCAAACCGGACGGATATATGTGTTGCTAACAGGCTGATTCGAAATGCCTTGACCGCGGTCAAGGTGTCCGGGGGCCACGGTCTGAAAGAGTTTCGCGTATAACTTAAGGGTTCCGAGCGTCGCCCCGGGCGGAAATGAGCCGACGGGTGGCAGATGACGGCGACACACGGGACATAACAAGGCTGGTTTCGTGAGGAGCATACCTATGGAAATCTCGGCTGGCGGCGCGCGCATCTTGACCGACGACGAGGGCTATCTGATCGACCCTGGGGACTGGAGCGAACCCGTGGCTGAAGCGTTGGCGCAGTCCGAAGGGCTGGCCTTAGGCGAAGACCACTGGAAGGTCATCCGCTTCATGCGTGCGTTCTTCGACGAACATCAGGTAGCCCCGGATGCCCGCTTCGCGATCCGCCATTTGGCGGATCAAGGGTTGGGTGCCAAGGCCCGAGCGTACCTCTTCGAACTCTTCCCGTATGGGTATGTGAAGCAGGCCTGTAAGGTCGCGGGCATGCGCCGGCCGCGCACCTGGAGCACGGGCTGAGGAGACGGAAAACCATCCCATGTCTCAATCGGTTATATGATATTTTTAGGGAAAATTAGGGGCTTGGAGAATCCCCCGTATCTGACCACATTCATTCCAACTTTGGCGAAGCTATAGGGCACTTCGACTAGCCCTCTATTTTCCCTTATTGAACCTGCCTCGCTCAGGGGCTCCATACCCCAAGCGGTGTGGGCAACATTAAAGAGGTGAGAGAGTAAGGCGATATCTCAGTGGACAGTATGGGTGCCAGCGCCTCTCTTGGCGCAGGATGTGGCAAATCGCATGCCATCTTTTCCGCGGATCGTTGCCAGTAATCGATCGGCCAGTGCGCCCAGCAGGGCGATGAGGGTCGTCACACGCCGGGTTTCGCGGTCCGCGTTTTTCTTTTGGGGGGCGATCTAGGGACTGATCGACTTGCGACCGGCGGCGCCTCAGCAGTACGACGGACATTGTCTTATTTTGGACTGTGCTTGTGGGTGGGGGCACTGACCGAACTTGGGGACTGGTCGCGTACCAATTTTTGTAGCGCGTCTGATATTTGGTTGAGCGCCAGGACACTATCCACATGGCCGGCCTTCTGGGCACTGAGGGGCATCTGGCCGACTTCAGCAGACAGATCCTGGGCGAATGTCACTCCGCCCTTTTCCTTGATGTGCCGGCATCCCTCGGTACCGTCCCCATCGTACCCCGAGACAATAATGCCGATCGCGCGCGCCCCCACAGCCTCAGCGAGCGAACTAAAAAACACATCAATCTGTGTGTTCCGCTTGAGGCGAGGGGTGACGAGCTTGAACAGACAACCCTCAAGGAGCAGATCCGCGTTTGGAGGCATCACGTAGACGTGATTCGCCCGGAGGGGCATCCCCGAAGCCGCGACCCGTACGGGCATGTCGGTGCGGCGTGAGAGCAGTTGCGCTAACTGACTACTGGCGTCTGGGAGCATATGGGCAATAATAACAAAAGCCATGCCGGTATCAGACGGCAGGGCCTCCAGGAGCGCCTTATAGGCGTTCAGACCCCCAGCAGAACCGCCAATGCCGACAACGAAGTTCGGAGGAGATGGTTTCATGACCTACACCTGATTGTGGGACCCGTGACGATCACTTTTCTTTTCGGCCGGCCTTTATCCCCGTGGACCCTTCCTCCGTAGTCATGGGTATTATCTGAATGCCGTCATCACTCAAAATCAACTTCTGGACATCACTAATATGGCCCGTACCCCGCGACTTCACAATGAACAGCCCGCGAATCCGTTTTCGGCCGCCATCTTCTTCGAGTTCTCGCACCACGATCCAGGTATCAATGAGAGACGAAACGCCGATCTCACCACTCGGTTCATTCTGTGCGGACGTAGAAACAAGGCTCGTAAAAAATCCGGTGACACCGTCGGCTTTCAGCCGATCGATCATGCGCGTGATCATGGACCGAACGTCCCGGGCATCTCCCTCGCCGATGAGACTGGTCAGGGGGTCTATGATGACCACGCCGGGCTTAAACTCGTCTAACAGCGTATAGAGATCGAGCAAATGCTGCTCTAAACCCGTCACGGAAGGCCGCGTCGCCACGATCTTTAACTGTCCTTTTTGGATCCAGGGCCCAAAATCTATCCCTATGGACTTCATATTTTGCGTCAGCTGTCCGGCCGATTCCTCGTAAGACAAAAACACACACCGTTCGCCCCGTTCGCAGGTGCCTACGGCAAATGCGGCCGAGAGGCTTGTTTTTCCGGTGCCGGCTGTACCAGACACAAGGACCGTGCTGCCTCGGGTATAGCCCTTGCCATCGTTAAATAAGGCATCTAATGAGGGAATCCCGCTTGAGACTTTATTGGTGGTGCCCGGCTGACGAAGCCCTGCGGAGGTGATCGGAACGACCGACAATCCATTCTTGTCGATGACGAAGGGATATTCGTTGGTGCCATGTTTGGAACCGCGATACTTAATGACACGAATGCGGCGGATAGCGACTTGCTCCTTGACCCGGTTATCGAGAAATAGCATGCAATCGGTCAGGTATTCCTCCAGGCCCTGACGCGTATACGTGCCTTGCCCGGGCTCACTTGTAACGATGGCCGTGACCTGCTTTTTCTTCAGCCAGAGAAGCAGTCGTTTGATCTCGATGCGCAGAATGCCTAGGTTGGTAAAACCTGAGAACAGGGATTCGATGGAATCAAGAACAACGCGTTTGGCATCAATAAAATCGATGTTGTGCTCCAGCAGCATGAGCACCCCCTCAAGATTAAAGTCGCGCTCTTGTATATCTTGTCGCTCCAAAACGATATGTTCGATCGCAATCTTGTTTTGGGATACAAGCCCTTGTAGATTCAGGTTCAGCGAAGCCACGTCTTTATACAGTTCCTCTTTAGTCTCTTCAAAGGACAGGAAGATGCCGGGCTCGTCGTAATCGGTCACACCATGGATGAGAAAATCGATCCCAAAGATGGTCTTTCCAGAGCCAGGGCCTCCGACAATTAACGTGGTCCGATTCCTCGGAAGTCCGCCTTCGGTAATTTCGTCAAAGCCCTTGATGCCGGTGGGGCACTTGAGCAATGGATCAGGATGAGCGGCGCTTTTGTTCTTGGGGGTTTTGGGCATCACGTACTTCCGTATGCTAGATGGTTGCCGGATCTCCTACCCTAGCATGGCATGGGTTCGCCTCCCTCAGACCATTGTAAAGGGCCCATTCTGGGCGCCTGGCGTGCCGACCCATCCCTTACGCAAGATAATGTAGTCAGGCTATTTGCGTATCGCCGTCCTGCCGGGTGAGCGTCCATTCGATGCCGTGTCGCTTCCGGTTAGGGCGCCACTGCCAGGCGCTCACTTCGGCGGCGAGCCTTGCGCGGTCTGGCAGGTGGCCATTTAGGTATTGGCGATCGAGGATACCGGTCTCGGTTTTCGCCCTGTTGAGCCAGCTGGGATGTTTCGGCGTGTAGTGGAAGGCGGCTTGGGCGAGCAGCGCCGCGGAGTCCTTCGACGCCGAGCGCCTCATCGAAGCACCGGAAAAAGTGCTGACCAGGCAAGGGAAAAGGTGGCGGTATTAAATTTCGGAGAGAAACACGACCGCCTTTATGAAAGCGTAAGGCTCATTAAAGCTGCCATCAACCTAGGCGTTCTTAAAGAGTTTAGGGGGCTCAGTTCTCAGAAGGACCTCCACCACACGATCAGGCCCAAAATCGCAAGCTCACCTACGACGGTCAAGCATCCCCTCCCTTCGTTTTTCCTTTCCGGGTACTCTGGACCGGGAGGCGCTTTGTGCCGCAAGAGCCCTTTTGATCGTCTCCAGGAGCTTCTGAAGCGCCGGATCGGCGTCCCTGTCGGGGTCTATCTCGGCAACCGGCGTCCCCGGATTAGTCACGTAGGCTTCTGATGCGAAGGCTTCGGTGCCGCCGGGTATCTGGGCAAACGTAAATGTCATCTGCCGGTCGGGCGTAGGATTGGGCGGATATCCCAATAAGATTTCGTTCATAAAGCCGTGCATAGGCTTCTGTATAACCAAGATGTTGGGCGTCTGTTGCGCAATCGTCATGCCTCCGCGTGCCGCGACGGCGATGAGGAGATTTTGTAGCGTCGCGATTGTCTAATGCGGGTAAAACTCCTGCGGACGATCAGACGGTGGATCGAGCCGCGGCGCTTGGGATGTGCAGCCCGTCCGGGTCGCGGCCACGAGCAGAACAGGGGCCCCATTTTTCTTCATTCCCACTGCCTCCCGTTTTTTCTTCAAGTATAGCCGGTCCCGCGTGATGTCTTGCTAGCGTACGGTGGAGCGGGGAGCGGTGAACCCTTACATGCATTCGAAAGGGGGTGCTGTGAGCGTGTCAAGGACGACTTAGCGAAGCTGGCGAGAGAACGCATGGTAGCCAGGAAGGCTGCTGACCCTGGGGCAAATTTACCACAGGGTAGCGAAGGCAAAAACCCGCGACGCCCCGGCTGGCATGGCTGCGGGTCTCTGGGTGCGCCATTGACAAGGTGGGGCGCATCGAGCACGAGGCGATACCGGAAGTCCGAGAGATGGCGCGGCGTGGGAACGTATCGATCCATGGCACGGCGCAAATCGCCGACTTGAGAGCATAGCCCAAAAGCGTTTTGGCAGGCCCGCTTGTTTTAGCACAGCATTAGCTGTGTGGCGCGACTTGAATCTTGTGATCCACCGGGAACCGCACACCCGTATGCGGGGAAAACCAGATTTCATGATCACCTTTACCGTGCCGCTCAAAACGGCAATTGGTCGCACGCAATAACCGCTATAGTTCTGTCGCAAAGTTTCCGCCCATTAGGGAGCGGCTGTAGGCCTACGGAAAATTTACGGGCCAATAACTCAAATGGCACTTCCGAGCTGTCCGGGTAACCATTCGCATCGAGCAGTTCTGGCACCATGGTTTCGAGCTTCGTCGATAACGCTTCCAGCGTCACCGCTTCCGTCGCAAGCCCTGGTACGTGATCGGACGTGGCGACCCAAACACCCGCTTCCGGGTCCCATTCTGCCCGAATAAAAAGCACGACGGGCGTCCGCTGAAATCCCCTATTATTTGCCATGGTTTGAATGTTGCACCCAAGTAGCGCTACAAAGACGGTTCGCCCCCCTAATCCCGATCGGGCCCATCGCACCGACCGGATTGGTGCCTGCCCGTCACGGCTAGCCGATCCACGAGCAAATACCCCTCCGTTTGGCGCCAAGTGCTTACACTGTGCTTACACGGGTTTTTAGGTTTCTTGGGGAAGGTAGCGTAAGTCTTGGCTTTTATTGGCTCCCCGGAAAGGACTTGAAGCTCAGACTCAGTGATTAACAGTCGGAAAAACTTCTATTAAGAACCAGTGGATTACGCCATAACCAATTGAAATTATAGATAAATAGTATCCCTAAAAGTCCTTAAATATATCCCCTATTTTTCACGCGCAGGTGGACAGAGATGGGAGTGCAACGAATCCATTGACCCGCGCTGTTGGGTAGGGCAGGCAGATGTCGATTTACTATAAAGCTCGTGGGTGCGTATCAAGCCATTCTTTAAGGGCAGCATCTATGCGCGTTTGCCATCCCGGGCCCGCGGCACGAAATCTAGCCACCACGTCCCTGGAGAGCCGCATGGTCACGCGTTCCTTGGTCGTGGCCGCCGGAGGGCGTCCCACTCTCTTGAGTTTGCCAAACTCGCTCTTTGTTAACTCGTAGGTATCCGGGTCCTGGGCAACTCCCGCCTGGATGGCGGATTCGTCCTTGGGCGTCGGCAGTTCAAACATCCGTCCAGACTTAGATTTGACTGGCATAGTGCTTTACCTCTCTGGCATTGGCTTTTCTGAGGCTGATGATGCGGCGCTCGCCGCCGCGATCCGTAAAGACCACACAAAACACCCGGGCTCCGATCGGGGCATATCCGATCATGCGCAATTCGCCATAATCGTGGCGTGTGTCCGGTTGGGCCAACAACTCATCCCACTCCAGTTGCGACCCCAGCGTCAGAGATACGCCGTGCTTGGCGGTGTTGATGGCGTCCTTCGTCGAATCAAACGTGATCTCCACGGCAATTATTGTACGCACAATAATTAGGAAGGGCAATCACGACATGAGTCTATGGTGCGATGGGAGATATACCGCTTGTCTGTATGTTTACGCCGCCAATTTAATGGCTTGCTCACAAATTTTCCTTGTCCGAATCGCCACTTACGAACGCGTGTGTAGCGACTGTATAGGATACACATGCCGCCGAATCCTATACCTTTATTTTTTTCTAAACGCAAAAAATGTAACGAAGAATGGCTTTAAGTTTGAAGAAATGCAGTTTATTACAAGCGGCAAAGACAAAAGTTTGAGAAAAGGCAGATTGAAGCGTGCGGACGTTGTGCTAACGACAAGAGGGTCTGTTGGTCAATTCGCGTATTTTTCTGAGGGAGTGCCCTACGACAATATACGAATCAACTCCGGCATGGTTGTTCTCAGGATAAAGACAAAAAAGGTAAGCTCTGAGTACTTGTACACTTTCTGTAAATCAGAGACCTATGGGTTCCCATATCGCAAACGTTGCCTTTGGTAATGCACAACAACAGTTGACTGTGTCGGAAATTAAAAAATTTCCGCTCAACCGTCCATGCCTGGAGGAGCAACAAAAAATCGCCGACTGCCTCTCCTCTCTCGACGACCTGGTCACTTTAGAGTCTAAAAAACTCGACGCCCTCAAGACCCACAAAAAAGGGCTGATGCAGCAGCTCTTCCCTAAACTGGGGGAGGTGTAGAATGATAGCTCTTGCCACGCCTGTATTGGGCATGGAAAATCTGTCTTTGCCGTTGAAAATGCGACGCTCAGTGCGCTCACCTGTCAGGAGGCTTAGCCATGTCCATCAGTGATCTCTT
>JAJYPQ010000197.1 GCA_021795255.1 Pseudomonadota bacterium | reverse complement strand
CTCGTGCAGCGCGGCGCCGTTTTGTACCTCGTATGCACCTTCTTCGGTTACACGGACCCATTTCTTCTGGTCTTGCATCGCATGAAGACGGTCACGGCGCTCGAGGTCCCTGTGGTCCGGCCCCCCGACTTTGATCTGGATGCCTATATCGCCTCGGGCCGGATGGGTTTTGGAGACGGACGGATCATCCGACTCGAGATGTTACTTCACGCCGACGCCGCGCGCCACCTCACAGAGACGCCCTTGAGCGAAGATCAACGCCTGACGGCAACGCCCGACGGACGGGTACAGGTGAACGCGACCGTCCCGGAAACCGAGCAGCTGCGCTGGTGGATCCTGGGCTTTGGGGAGAAGGCGGAGGTGATCAAGCCGCTTCGGTTGCGCAAGATGATGGTCGCAACCGCCCGAGAACTCTTGGCGCGCTACGAGACATGGTCGAAAAGCGAAACCGCATGAGGCGTGAGCTGCATCATCATTGGAGAGAAGACAACATGATGTCACCGTTAGCGCTACCGGACTACCTAAAGGGGAATCGTGAGATTACGCCGGAGTGGCTGAAGACGTTTAGCGCCAGAAGTCGTTTTTCGAGGCGCCCTTATTGTCAGCAGGGGGATTGTGCCGGCGCGCAGACCCGCGCCTCAGAGAGGCTTCTACTTATCACGCGCGGATAAAGCAAGTGAAGACTCAGACAGTGTGCGCAGATATTGACAAGTATTGCCATTTCTTAGGAGACAAAGGGGCATTTATGCTATTCAAGATCAACACAGATGGACTATCTCTATCTGCAGTCAAATCAGACTGGCATCCAACAGAGCTAGATTTAGAGACTCTCTTGGTGGCTCGACCAGGCTTGGTGGCTCGACCAGGCTTGGTGGCTCGACCAGAGTCAAAGGACGATCCCGCACAAATTTTGTCAGAAGCAGTCTTTGGTGAGCCATTATTACTTGTCAGTAACCAAATACGGACGCGTACCGGAAAGCGGGCTGATATCCTGGCTCTGGATCGATTAGGAAATGCCGTAATTGTCGAATTGAAGCGCGATGCCGGGCAGCTCGGTGTTGAAACGCAGGCCCTTCAGTATTTGGCCGACTTTTCGGCATATAGAGGTGAGGCATTTTTGCATAAGTTCGCGTCTAACGATGCCCATAGGGGTGCGGTACTGGGCTTTCTCGGCGATGAAGCGCGAATTGAGGATATAAACAGGGGCTCACGCATCATCCTTGTAGCGCGAGCATTTGATGAAACCCTGTATTCTCTTGGGGAGTGGTTCAGTTCAAAAGGGGTGGCTTTTCGCTGCGTCACATATAATCCGTTTAGGGCTGGCGCGGAAAGGTACGTTTCGTTCTCTGTCGCATTCGACCGCGCGCCTGAGTCTTTGTTTCGTATTAAATTCTCATCCACTTACCGAGAACCGGGCGTCTATTGGCATAATATCGCCAGTGTCGACGAATCTTGGTGGAGGTATCTGGTGGACGCTGGTCAGATACCCGCTTGTTTCGACGATTCACCTGGGGATCAAGGGGAAAAACTCCTAACCAGCTATGTCCCTGGGGATGTTGTGATTGCGTACGCCACAGGATTCGGAGCGGTCGGTTGGGGAGAGGTTGTACCGGGTAATGGTTATAAACTTCTAAAGGGCGGAGATGATGGAGATGTCTTGCTAGGTAAATGTTTACATCGTCTTGCTGTTAAGTGGAAGGCTACTGCGAAGACGCTTGCGGAAGCGATGCCAGCAGATCAGGTTCGCACGCAATTTGGAATTTATCATCCTATCAGAACATCTGTGTCAGTCAATCGTGAGAACGGGAGAAGGCTTGTGGAAGCTCTTACGGAGCGGTTTAATTCGAAACCAGCGTTCTGACGCCGGGCGCGCATGGTGGATCGGGTGTGTTGGCCTGCCGGCGATGAGCAGCGGCCTCCGTATGGCTTATAGAGGGTGTCAAGGGCGGCTATTGCGACACTCCGTAGAGTGTCGCTCCCGGCGATGGCGGCTCATTCCAGGCCGTAATAGACGAGCGCGCGCGGCGTGGCGCATAACGGAAAGATATCACGGGATTATGCCCGTGTTTGTTGCCTCGTTGGGCCGTAATGGCAAGCGTATATTGGCCGCGGCCGAGTGGCTATAAAAGATGACAAGAATAGTGGGGGAGCGAATGTCTGCAAATATACAGCGCAACATTGTCGTTATGAACGCGGGCGCGCAACGAACGGCATTGATCGCCGCACTCAAGCAGAAGTTCGACGATGTCCAAACCGAATGCCGGAATCTGCCATGGCTCACGGTGCCCGATATGGAAAGGCTGAACGGACCACTCAAGCGCGTCTTTAATGCGCTTGTGCGCCACCGCGGCTACACAGAATTTGCGACCCCGGGACACAAACTCGCTTGCGATATCGTCATTCCCGCTCGGAAGCTGATCATAGAGTACGACGAGCGCCAGCATTTCACGGCTCCCCGTGCCATCGCGCTGAAGTGCTACCCGGAGGGCACGGTGGTTGGCTTCGAGCGGTCGGAGTGGATCGAGTATTGTGAGGCGATCGATGCTCACGACAACGCCCCGGTGTTCCGAGACGAACAGCGAGCCTTCTATGACAGCGCGCGCGACCTGTTGGCTTCCGCCAATGGGTATCGCGTCGTCAGGATAAAAGACGGAGCCATAGACTGGACAAGCGGCGACACAAACACCGAGCTCTCCAAGTTGTGCGGATCTTCGGCCGCGAAGGGACTGCAGATAGGTGCTCGAGTCTCCGCGGCACGAGCAGTCCCGCAGGCGGATCAAGGTGCGCGCCTCGTAACCGTCTGTATCCAAGGTAGGCCCGCACAAAGGGATCACACAAACACGCGACGTCTTGCGTGGTTACCCTCTCTGATCGAGGAGATCGATAAGAAGTGGAGGGGATTGGATGCAGTCGTCTTTCCTGGAGGATTCCTTCGGATCAGGACATGTATCGGCGACCTCGACTACGCGGGCCGGGCAAAGGCACTGAGGGGTGCCGGTTTTGTTGACCCGATTAAAGATGCAGCCGGCGCGCTCAAACACTCATCCGGTGCGCTGATCATCTTCGGCGTTGATGGGCCAAACTACCCTGACGGGAGCGTTCGCGACCAACTCTGTGTCGCAGTGGACAAGAGCGGGGTCGTAGGCATTGCCAGGAAAATCTTTCCCGTGAAAGGCGATGAGGCAGACGGCCTGCTTTGCTATGACCCCGATTTTTCCGAATCGAAACGCGTGGTGACCCTTGCGAGCGGTAGGCGAGCCATATTGTTGGCTTGTTACGATATGTTTGGTGTGGCGGAGCGGGGAGATATCAATGGGAAGCGCGCGGGGTCTATCCGCTGGATTGGTGCGGGGGACAATGAGATGGAGCGCGGGGACAGACAAGGTGGTTTCAGAGAGAGGCTTGCGCAGAACCTTGCTGCCTTTCGCGGGCTACTGAACGGGGTGACGGTCGGGATCACAGCGATCCATGGTTTTGAGGGCTCCTCGACCGGATTTTGGCAACGGCACGGAATCGCCAGCTGCTCCGCCGCGCTCAACCGAGGTGTCGCGGTCGGTGCCGCACACTTTGCCGATCTCCCTCGGACCGCAGGTGTGTCAACCTTAGCGGCAGCCGGGGTGCCCCGGAGGCACTTGCAGGTAAATGGGCATGAGCGCCAAGCCCACAGCTGCGCACCACGGGACTCTTTTATGCACCATGGCGGCATCGACGCCTTGGTCCGTCTGTACGGCGGGTAAATGTTGGGAGGGGCCCATACCATAGCGAAGGGCAACAGGGGGAGTTACGGTCGCATGCGCTACGAGCATTGATCGAGATAAGCGCTTGTGCCGGGGCCTTGCGAAGTGATAACAAGAGACTTGGGAACACCATGGCGATGCAATTGGAGAAGGTGGTCCCCTTCGGACGCTCTCTGGATGAGTATCGGCGCTTATTTGCGCTGTCCGAGGGGGACCTTCAAAAAAACGTCGTAGGCATTGCCGACGGTCCGGCGAGTTTTAACGCGGAGCTGACAGCGCGGGGCGGGTCAGTGATATCTGTAGATCCCCTGTACGTTTTCAGCGCCGCGGATATCGAGGCGCGTTTCTACGCGGTGCTAGACCTTATCATCGATCAGGTAAAAGCCACGCCGGACGATTGGACCTGGCACTATCATCGATCGCCGGACCATCTGAAGGAGAATCGATGCGCTGCCCTGCGGAGCTTTGTCGGGGACTTCGATAAAGGGAAGACGGAGGGCCGTTATGTGATAGGCGAGCTGCCGCACCTGGAGTTCGCGGACGGCCTGTTCGATCTGGCCCTGTGTTCTCATTTCCTCTTCCTGTACACGGACCATTTGACCTATGAGTTTCATCGGGCCTCTGTCCTGGAGATGCTGCGGATTGCCACCGAGGTGCGCATCTTTCCGCTATTGACCCTTGGGCTTGAAGTCTCACCCTATTTGGCGCCACTCGTATCGGATCTTGCGTCACAGGGGTTCAGCGCCAGTGTGGAGGTGGTCCCGTATGAAGTGCAGCGGGGCGGCCATCACGTGCTACGGGTCAGAAGGGGCTCGTAAGGAATAGGAATGGTCCGCGAGTGGCGCGGCGGCGTTTTTGGGAATCGTGGCGACTTGGCGTCATGCGGTCCGAACACGGCGATTACGGGCAGGTCGTATGGGCGATATAAGGGGCAAGACGCGGGGCCTGCATCCCGTCCCGCAGACGGCATACTGTCCTCCGTTGAGACCACGGAGTGCAAGCGGTTACAGAAGTACAACCGTATATTGGATTGAGGATGACCGCAGATGTTAAGTAAAAGTCAGCGTGGCGCCATCGGGGAGAAAGCCGAATGTGGGAACCTCCAACTAACTTAGGCATGCACATACCCGCCTCAACGGCGCCAGACATCGAAGAGTCTGGTCCGAAAGAAGTCGCGTTCCTGCTCGGGGCGGGGGCATCTGTGGAGGCGGGTGTCCCGGACACGGCAAAGCTGATTCAGGCCTTTCGGGAGCAAGAGACGGACGATGGCGACATCGGCTCATTTTTAGAGATGCTGGCTAAATGGGCCGAAACACAGGGGCGGATGGTTGATATTGAACTGGTGCTCGAGACCCTCCAAAGATTGACGGATTGGTCCGAGGAACCGCTTGCGGCACTACAGAAAAAACCGATAACAGTCAAAGGGATCAAGCCGCGCAAGCTTCTGCAGGCCTTGCGGGATTTTATCAAGAAACAAGTGTTGGTGGACCCAACCAAGATCAGCTATCTGGAGCCCTTGCGCGGGTTTGTGGACACAGAAAAGCCGCTTTCTATCTACTCGCTCAACTACGACACCGCGATCGAGATATTCTGTGCGGAAAACCGGCTAGTCTATCGAGACGGATTCGGTGAAGACTGGAACTCGCAGGTGTTCGATGACCCCAACATAGATCTGCGCTTATTTAAACTGCACGGTTCGGTAACCTGGTATCGGACCGACCGAGGCCGATTTCTTAAGATTCCGGTCCTGCTGAAGGAGAGCTCAGTCGAGCTTGTGACGAAAGAACGTGCCGACGCGCTCATGCTGTACCCGGCACAAAAGCTCTCTTACGTGGAACCGCTCTTTGAGCTTCTGCTGCAGATGAAGAAGCGGCTTGCCACGTGTCAATTCCTGGTTGTGGTCGGCTACTCGTTCCGCGATGACCATATCCGCCAGATCCTATGGGATATTGCCCGAGTCTCACAACACTTTACGATTATCCTGATAAGCCCCGAAGCTGGGAGGATTTATCGCGAAAAACTGGCCCATTACCCGTCGAGGAACGACTCATCGCCAAATGATTCCTCACTGCGCGGGCGCGTCATTTGCCTCCCCTTTGCATTCGGTAAGGTCTTACCGGTTTTGCGACGTGATTTTCTTGACCATGCCCGACTCTTTTCACGGGAATGGGAGATCCGGTCTGCGCAAGAACGCCAAGGGCGGGGCGTATCATGGACCGAGGCCGCGGACCAGGCATCACAGTGTGGTCATATCGAGGCCGCGCGCGCCATCTTTGCAAAATCTGGTATACGCGAGAATATCGATAACTATAAACGCCTTGATATCATCATGAGATCTCTGTTCTTTGCGGCAGCTAACAATGATATGGATTCTCTTGCATTTTTTCGGGACGAGATGGAGGCGGTCTGGCAGAACTTCATCAGGGACGCGACGGTAGATGCTTCCTATAGAACGATACGAATGACTATAAAGAAAGGCAATATGCGCTTAGATATTAGGGACCTTGTGCAAAGGCTCCCAGAGCTCAAGAACGTGATCGTGGGCTACCAAGATTTAATGATAGAGCAGCCAGAAGCAGCAAAGGTTATCGTGATGGTTCGGGATATGATTCTCGCCCTAGAGGCGCGCATGAGTTGCTGGGCGTCCAATTCTGGCACAAGCCCAGAGAGTTACGCGGAGAACAGGCAAAACGAGACGGAGGAAGATTTTCAGCGCCTGTTGGATAGTCTACAGAATGAAGAAGACGCCGAGCGATTCAAGGTCGCGGCCGAGGCTGGTTTTCTCGGGCGCCACGTCAAAGAGACGGAGGCTAAGGTCATAAGTACGATTTTTTCGCATAGTGATGGGTAGACGGACCTTCGATATCTGGCGATTCCCCGATGCCTCCAGCTGGCTGGGTAACCTATCGTCTCGGGGAACGGATGCGGCCATCGATTAAAACACAAAGTCCCAGGAGGATTCATGAAATTGCTCACCAAGGCCACCGCCATCCGGACCGCCATTCGCGCGGTAAAGCCCAGTCGTATCGCTGTGGCCTATGTAGGCGCCCAATGGCGCGATTATGTCGTGCCCAAGGGGGTTGAGGAGATCATCGTCTCGCCGACGTTGGGCTCCAATCCCTATGCCATCCGCGATCTCATGAGGGCGCTCGGCGAGGATAAGGTGCATTTTTTGGATGCGCTGCACGCCAAAATCTATGTGGGCGCCAAAGCGGCCGTGGTGGGCAGCTGCAACCTGTCTCAGAACGGCATGGGGGACGGAGGCCGCGAGGAGGTCGCGATCGAGGTGACCGATGCCGC
>JAJYPQ010000196.1 GCA_021795255.1 Pseudomonadota bacterium | reverse complement strand
AAGCCCATGTCGGGCCTCGCGAGTATCTGATACCAAGGTATCAGGCCGCGTGCGGCACGCTGGAAAGCGGACGCGTAGGGGCTTTTTGGGCTATAGGCTATGACCATCTGGGTGCTGGCCACCGGGTAGGCTTTTGAGGTCAGACCCGCGTTTTTTAGGATTCTGTAAGGACCTGCGGTAACGGAGATAAAGACATCGGTGGTGAGCGTGTGGGCTAGGATGCGATGCGCCAGACCGTAGGCGCCTTGACCCTGACCTTCGTAGGTGCAGTGATGGAGTCGGCAAAAGGCGGGCCCCAGGTCTTGATCCATGACTACCCCCATCGATCCCGCATAGGCGACTAGGAGGCGGGTCTTGGCGAGCACGGGATCCATGGCTGCTAAGGCCATGAAGGCAAATAGCAGGCGCGTTGCCCCCTGTTTCCTAGGGTATGTCTTGCTCATAACGACTCCGTCTCGACCGCTTGCTCCGATGTTTGCATTGAGCCCTCGAAAAAAAGCAGGGGAAATCCCTTACCGTGCGCGTCGCCCGGTCCATGTATCTTCTTTTTCAGGCACTCGTTTGTTTGCGAGTATATCGTAAAGACCGGTTTCTAAGTCTGCTCAAATACCAGGAGATGGCCGTCGGGATCGCGAACGAGGGCCATGCGATTCGAAGCGCTTAAGGTTTCGCCCGCGGAAGCTGCGCTATGGGCACGATGAGAGACGAGTGCTGCCAAAAGGCCAGGGAGCCGGTCGACCTGAAATACGGTCCGGCTTGCGGCCACGTCTCTTATGTTTGCCGCGGACGGCCGTGGCCGTCCGCGCGGCGTCCGATAGCAAAGAAGTTCGAGGTGGGGGGTCTTCTGGGCGGAGGTGAGCGCCGTGACTTGGACTGCGGTGTGCGGCAGGGCGTCGAGACGGTCTTGGGCGGGCCCGGTGTTTTCTTGTGTCGAGACCTGCGATAGCCCAAGAACGTGGTGGTAGAACGCAATGCTTTCGTCGCCTGGGCCGACGCTTAGGGCAGTGTGGTCAATACCCGTGTTGATGGCGGTATCTGCTGCGGCCATGGCCAGTGGTCCGGAAAACTGGAGGAGTTCGAGGGGGTGGCCGTCGGGGTCGCGGAATTTATAGGCCGTGACGCCGCCGCTTGCCGGGGGCAGGGTTTGGGGGCCTGCGGTCGTAATCGGGGTGGCCCCCGTTCCGGCGAGACGTAAGTGAGCCCGAGCGATATCGTGGCTGACGATCGCGAAGTGTTGAAACCAGAGGTCGTTGGCTCGGCTGTTTGGGGGGTAGGGACGACCGGGAGGTGCCCATTGGGTCAACTCAAGGCTCTGCACGCCCAGAGCGAGGAAAAGCCTGCGAAACGGCTTGCCGAGTACTGTGTCGGGACCGAGGTCTAGGTCCTTTGTTGTGCTGCTTTCGACAAAGCCCAAGGTCTCTTGGTAAAAGTGGGCACTGCGTTCAAGGTCTGTGACGTTCACGGCCACGCGCAACAGGCGCACGATGTGAAAGTCGCGCGCCCCGGTCATGGAAACGGAACCCCGCGACGGTTCACGTAGATGGCGTACAAGGTTTGCGAGGCGCACAAAAACAGACGGCTGCGGTGGCGGCCGCCGAAGGTGAGGTTCGAGACCGGTGCCGGAGTGCGGATCTTTCCGAGCACGGCCCCCGCGGGATTCAAGCAGTGGACGCCATCGCCGGCGCTCGTCCAGAGGTTGCCGTCCTCATCGCACCGGATGCCGTCAGCCGATCCGGGATTTACCTCGTGAAAGACCCGCCCCCGTAGCAGGCGCCGGCCGTCCGGGGATACCGAAAATTCCCGGATGTGGCGGACCGGATGGGGGGCGAACTGTTGGCCGGTTTCGACGATATATAGGCGCTGCTCGTCCGGGGAAAAACACAGGCCGTTTGGCCCCTCAAAGTCGTCCGCCACCAGGCTTAGGTCACCGCTCTCTGGATCGAGGCGGTATACGGCCGGCGGGCGTTCCGACTCCTGCTTCCCACCCTCATAATCGGTGCTAATGCCATAGAGCGGGTCAGTAAACCAAATCGAACCATCGCGCTTCACGACCACGTCGTTCGGGGAGTTCAAACGCCGACCTTCATAATGGCTCGCGAGCACGGTGACTCGGCCGTCTGGTTCGGTGCGGGTGAGATTGCGGTGCTGATGCGAGCAGCTTATGAGCCGCCCTTGCCGGTCGCGGGTGTGTCCGTTGGCAAAACCCGCGGGCTTTCGAAAAACCGACACGCCCCCGGATTCCGACCAGCGGAGTACGCGGTCGTTGGGGAGATCGCTGAATAGCAGGCATTCGTGATCGCCAAACCAGACCGGTCCTTCGAGCCAACGACACCCTTCCACAAGCGCCTCGAGCGGGGCATTGGGGAGTACGAAGGATGTGAATACGGGATCTAGGATCTCAAAGGTCTCCATGGCGACCTCAGCGTCGGTGGCAGGGGTGACGGATGGGCGGAACATGTAGGCGCACCGTCATCAACACCGCAGGTTCGGATCCTATGGTTCCCGAACGGTGGCCCTTGCGCCCGCTGGGGTCGGCGATACAGTTTTGATCCTCACCCAAAGAGAGTTCGCCAGGGCCCATTTCGATGCGCGTGCCATCCATGGACTCCACCCACCAGGAGCCGGATAGGGGGACTATCCATTGCGGCGCCGGGTTTTCGTGCCACTCCCCAACCCATCCGACCGGCTGCACGGTGAATACGACAGTGGCTGCGCTTTCGTTTTGGGGGTCATTCCACTGTGGGGCCGCGCCTCCTATCCCTTTGAGCGAAAAGGATTGAAGCGCACATCGCGTCTGGTGGCTGACGCCCGCCTCGTCTGTCCAGATGTGCCAATAAGCGACTTGGGGCGGCGCGGACTCGGGGTGGTCGGATAGGACGGATTTGGATAATAAGGGTTCCATGGCTCTCGCTCCCTGTCATGGGCTCTGGCGGTGCGGGGTGGATGGCTTGGCCGATTGAGAATGGGGCATCGCCTGCAGCGGGTGTCTCAGGATCGTCGACGCCGGGATCAGGGCTCCTCCGGCGATGATGAGCAGAAGGCCGCCGACGAGACCAAAGTTCTTCAAGAAATCCCAGAAATGATTGCGGCCCACGATATTGTTACCGGACCAAAATCCCGGGAACTTCCAAAACGGGTGGTACAGTATCGCGGTCACCACGCAAAAAAGCGCGAGCACAAAGGCTGCAAGCCTCCCGTGCCACGCGAGAACGATACAAATGGGTGTCACGAACTCGATGGCGATGGCCGCGACAAGCAAAAGCGCGCCGCCGCGCAAAAACGAGGAATCGGCCTGCTTCATGGCATCGTCCCAATGGACGATTTTATCAAGCCCGCTGAAAGGAAAAAGGATGACGAGACTCATGCGAGCCAGAAGCGGTATGGCAAGTAGGTTCCAGGTCATAGCTAAGGTCCTCGAAGAGGTGGCATGAACGGCCCGACTAGCTAAGCCGGGCACTGATACGATCGGCGACGCGTAAGGCATTCGCTATAATCGTGAGCGTGGGGTTTACGGAGCCGATGGAAGGGAAGAAGCTGGCGTCGGCGACATACAGATTGTCGAGGTCGTGGGCGCGGCAGTCGACATCGAGAACGGATGTGGTCGCATCGGTTCCGAAGCGCAGCGTCCCAGCCTGATGGGCCGTTCCTCCAATGGGAATATTTTTACCCAAGTACAATTTCCGTTCCATGAGTAGCGGGTGAGCTCCTATGGTGTCCAAAATATCCTTCAGTTTCTGGCGTAGTCTCTGGTGGGGCTCGCGGTTGTTTTCGGTGAGATCAAGGACCACTTTCTTGCCGTCGTAGCCTATCCGGTTTTCGGGACGTGGCAAATCTTCGCTCGATAGCCAAAAGCTAAGCGAGTGGCGAGCCACCACGTCAAACGGCATGGTCGGGAGCCAGTCCAGCCAGTCGGGTAGCGCTTCACCCTGAACCTGCTCGGGGTGAGATCTGGCCAAAAGCTGAATGAGCCCGAGCGGATAGTCCCAGTCGGGGGCATTGAAATAATAGTCGCTGACGGCAAGCGTCTTCTGAAAGACTGTGTCGGTAGGTTTTTTGAGAAGGCTCATGAGAACGGATTGATTATGGCGGATATAATTGCACCCGACCTGGCCCGAGCTGTTCGCCAAGCCCGCCGGATGCTTCTCGTTTGCGGATCGCAAAAACAATAAGGCGGTCGACAGCGCGCCGCAGGCCGCGACCACGATATCGCCGGAATAAAGCTCCTCTTTACCGCGACGCGTGACGTGCACGGTCTTGACGGCGCGCCCCGAGGCGTCGGTCTCGAGGCGCGATACATATGCCCCCGTAAGCAACGTGAAATGATCGGGGAAGGCGGCGCGGGCCGGATCGACGCAAACGACCTGGGCATCTGCTTTGCCGTTAAGCGGACACGGGAAGCCGTCGAAGGCGTCGCAGCGGATGCAGGGACTGGTAGGCGTCACCATGCCCTCATGCTCGTCAAGAAGAATGCCGAGCGGGAGATGGAAGGGATGAAGGCCGGCCGCACGTAGGCCCTGGCTCAAGGCCTCAATATCGGGTTCGTGACGGACCGGCGGAAAGGGATAGGGGTCGGTCGTCGGCGGCTCGGTGGGATCCTCACCACGCTGCCCGTGGACATGAAAGAGGCGCTCGGCCAAGGTGTAGTAGGGCGCGAATGCGGTATAGCCGAGGGGCCACGCAGGCGATACGCCATCCGGATAGGCGATCTCCTCGAAATCGCGTTCGCGGAGCCGAAATAGCGCGGCCCCGTAGACCTTGGAATTGCCGCCGACGAATTCGTGCAATCCGGGGTGAAAGGCGCGTCCGTCGCGCCCATACCATGTGTCTTTGGCCTGGTATCGGCCGTCGACAAAAACCGCCTTGGCGTCCCAATTCTCGGGGGAGCGACGTAAATAGTCGCCTTGCTCCAAGAGCAAAACGCGGTGTTTGCGCGATGCGAGCCGGTGCGCGAGCGAGGCCCCGCCTGGTCCGCTGCCGATCACGATGATGTCGTAGTGAGGCGCTGTCGCCATAGCAGGACCCCTTCTTCTACCGTGGGCGATCCTTAAGCCTAGCACGAGTGACGTGCGAAGTGATCAGTCGTGGGGACGGATCGCAAAGAAAATGAGAGAGAGCTTTATGGTACCTAGCGGTTTTGGCGACCGAAATCATGATGCGATAGCGCGATGAACGACACAGGGATCTTCCAGGCGTGAAGCGCACGAGATGCGTGCATCCTGAGATTTATCCCTGCCAAGGCCTCAAGAAAACCTTGAGCTCGGCACAAGGTCAGGGTGTGTGCGTACGAATATATCCTTCGGGCAATCGTAGGTCGACCCGTTTTTGAGCGGGTAATGCGCGGAAAAAGACGATACGACGAGCGCCCCTCATGATAGTAGGTTTCCTGTCCTGCTCCTCTGTCACAAGCGTGTTGGCGACGAACCCTTATAATCCCTTGGCTGTAAAACGCGCGCTTGGGAGGCAAAGGGCCGTGCAGGAGGCCTTTTCGCGCCGTGCCGACCACGCGGCCCTGAATACTGTGAGCCCGGGGGCGCGAAGGTTCGCGCAATCCCCATCGATGTAATCACGACCGACTGGCAATGGCTCTTTATCTACCCAAAGCAAGGCTTGGGGACGGTCGATAGCCTGGTCGTTCCGGTCAACACCCCTATCCATTTTCGCCTGACATCGGCGACCGTCGTCAACGACTTTTTTGTTCCTGAACCCGTAGGCGAGATCGACATTATGCCTGGTGTGCGGACGAAGCAGGCGATGCGCACCGCCGGCAAGCGGTGTGTACCGAAGGCGTCTTGGACGCGTCTCGGCTGTGGTGCCTTGGGGCTCAAGCGTTTGGAATGGCCTAAAGAGATCGGGTATCGGACCAAATAGCGATGTCTCCTTGGGGTGGCGCTCCGATACTGTGTGTCATCGGAATGTAGGAAGGTGTGGCGACAAGTCTGCTTGCCTTATCGCGCGATACGCTCCTAGGCGGGAAGTAGGGATCAGCGAACGAGACTGAAAAGATGGGGGTAGAGAAGGAGTCCTATGCGCAGCGCGATACGATTGAGAGAGGCGGCTAGACGAGTGCTTACTTACGGCGAACCGCCGTTTAGGACGCACCGTGCGTCCCGCGGAATGTTTTTCGTGCCCAACTCTCAGGTCTCGGCGCGCAAATATCTGACGATAGAGGCGGCCCGGCGGCTTCATCAGGCCGCGGGGCTCTTGGCTGCCGAGGCGTGGCTTGAGAACGCCCACGCATATTATCGTGGGGAGTCGCGTCGCGAAGCCTTATTGCCGTCGCTTTTGGCCTCGACAGCGGCGTTGTTCGCGAACCTCCATGGCGCGACCGATCGCAGTCGGACGTCGAGCGTCACCCGGGGGCTCGCGTTTTTGGCTGCGGCATTCGCCGGGGCCTCCGAGGTCGGTTTCCGGGTGCGCGAGGCCAGAAATCCCGATGGTCGTGGGTGGTGGGCACTCTGGCCCGCAGGTCCTTTGGCAGAGGCGTCCGCGGAGCTGTGGCTTTCCGGACTTCTGGGTTTGTTCGCCGAGCGCGTGCGCAATACCGCAGCGCACCGATCCCCAACGCTCTTTGGTGTGCAGGCCGGTCGAGTAGTGGGTTTGGCAACCGCGATGGGGCTTATCGCAGCGAGTAGGGGGGCCGGGCTGCTACCAGTTCGGGGGATAGTTCGGAATCCCTTTACGGGTCTCCCCCTGATTCTGCCGTCGGCTGCAGCCTCCCTGGTGGCGCGCGCCTCCCTCGACCCGCGTGCGCGCGCCGGTAAGACCACCCCTATGTGGTTATGGCTGACCGCAGGGGCGGGTATGATGGCGACCGGCTTGCGTGCCTACCGCGTATGGCGCGCAACCGGAAGTGGAGCCAGGACGAGGGGGGCTGGGCCGGGCGCGGCAGCTGTCCCGGTACCGCTTCGTTCCACGGCCTTGGCCTTGGCGGGCTTGGCGGCCCTCGGTCTTCTGGATGATGTGTCTTACTCAAGCTCGCCTTAAATAGGGCCGGATCGGATGTGGCCGCCGTTCCCCGTCCCGGGGCCTGTGAATGCCGG
>JAJYPQ010000008.1 GCA_021795255.1 Pseudomonadota bacterium | reverse complement strand
AGATACAAGCAGTCCGCGAGCAAGGCCGAGTGCCCGGCTCCTACACGGCGATAACGCACTGTCGCCACTGTGGGACGGTTCCCATCTTCGCGGGGGCTCCTGCCCGAGTAGACGCCTGTCCGTGGTGCCACAACCGTACCAGAGGTCTACCGATCCCGCGTCCGTTAGTGCAATGCCGAGAGTGCTCTCACTTCACGCATGACCCTATCGAAGATGGCGGTATTGGCTCCTGCGCCAAGGATGGCCCACCACAAGGCCAGATGCCCGCGTATCCCTATGTAAAGCGGCAGTGCTCGGATTTTGAGCCGAAGGAGCCGTTACAGTGACGGTATCAAACGGCAACAAACGACAGCGGACTTGCACGGGTACCCCGGTACCCTTACAAGCGAATGAGGGTATTATGGACATGAGGTGCGATATGAAACGTGACAGTAACGAAATAGAGATCACTAAACCCACATCCGTAGAGGCCGTGCATGCCCTGGTGGCGCTCCTGGAGAACCCCGACACCCCCGCCAAGGTCCAGGTCGAGGCGGCGATCATGCTCTTAGATGCAGCCGGCCTACCACGGACCCCGTAGGCGATAGCTATGACTGATACAATACCTTCCAAGAAGCCAAAAAAGCGGCGTGGTCCGGGGCGTCCTTTTCCGAAGGGTGTGAGCCCCAACCCGAAGGGACGGCCCCCGGGCACGCGCCATGTCGCGCTTGTGGCTCTGGACGCTATCGGGGAGAGTGCCGCACAAGACTTGCTGCAATCGGTTATCGAGAAGGCCCGTGAAGGAGACATGACAGCCGCCCGCATTCTCCTGGATCGCGTCTGGCCCGCCCGTAAGGGCCGCCCTGTCGCGTTCACCCTGCCCCCGGTTGAGAGTGCCCACGACATTGCGCGAGCGATTAGCGGCATTCTGGAAGCCGTGGCCGCTGGTCTGCTGACGATTGACGAAGGGCAAGGGCTGGCCGGGATTTTGGAGTCACAGCGCAAGGCCCTGGAGCTTGCTGAGATCGAGAGCCGACTCACCGCATTGGAGAGCCAAAAGGAGAACATCCCATGAGCCTGAAAACTCGAATCGCTAAGCTATCGCGTGGTCGCGAGCAGACTCTCATTATGCTGAATGCCTTGCCGCCCCGGGAGTATCCGGGGGGCATGATAGCTCGCCCGCACGAGAACACCATTCCTTACACCCCCCGGCAGGAAGGGGAAACTCGTCAAGACTGGGACGCGCGCATTACCGCCCTGGGACGCGAACTCTACCCGCGTGCTGAGATCGTCTACTACCCCCATGTCTGCGGCGACGTGAGCAGTATGGAGACGTGGGAAGCGACACGAAACCCTGCATGGCGTCCAGACTGACGCCCCCATCCCTGGCGAGTGCCTTTGAAGGGTACTATTGTTGGTACAACAACAAAGGGGCGCATCCCGCGACCCCCGAGAAGGGAGGACCCCCAATGAGCAAGAAAGCCTTTATAACCGTCGCACTTGTGGCATTCACCGCGGCCGCCCACGCCACCAACTGGGTCTTTCTGGACATGGCTACACATCGCTGTGTGAGTGCCAAGGCCTTTGCAGCAGAGCACGGCGCGCCCGCTTTTGCCTCGCCCTTGGCGATGCGCAACGTTTTCCGTGACCGACCCGGCTGGAAAGGGGTCAAGATTCATTCTATAGGGAAACTGGGAAGGGCCGTTATCCTCAGAGAAAAAAGCCGTGTCTTCTTCTATTTCTCGTCCCTGGCCGGCTGCCAGACCTTTCGGGCGATCGCCATAGCTAACGGCACCATGCCCAACTTGAACGCGTTGCGATAAGCGGCGAGAGGGCGGCATTTGTTGCCGGCAATGGCTTGCGGGAACAGGTGCTATACCTCCCCGGCCTGAACGCCGGGGTTTCCCGCGCACACTGATGAGATTATTGACTACCACAAGAAAAACAGTGGCCGCTGTATATTTGTGGTGCTGATACCAAAGCACTCAGGCTCGGTGTTGAAACGGCAACGGTCTCGCCATTGACTGGCGACTGCTTAACGCGCATCGCCACGGAAATGTAACGGTCTTTGGATTCGCCTCCCCTTGTTGCGGTAAAAAGACACTCAGTCTCCGATAGCCCTGATGAGCGCGGATAGCCATCTCTAACATGGCTGTCTGTAAGAGTCAGTGAGAGGCGGCGCACCACCTGTTGGGGGGTGTACCCAATCCATAAAGTTTTTGTCATAAGATCGGCTATCATCGGCACGGCTGTATTCAATACACTTTCGCAGGTTTTCCTAGATTTTAACTCCTTTACCTGTGCTTTTAACTTCTTCCTTAGCGCCTTTAGCTCCCAGGTTGGTTCGGTTTTTAACTGCTTCGGAGTGGGCATATCTATCGGCTTGATAGGTCTCTCGATCAGTCGCCAGTGTTCCGCCTTCCTTTTGTTCTTTTCAGCCTCGGCCAACTGCTTCTTTTCCGCCGCCAACTGCTTCGGGGTGGGATAATGGTAAGCGGGAACGGAGTCTTTCCAATCGTTCGCAATTTCCGCAGCGGGATACGTCTCTGGTTTAGTCCGTTCACTACTAAATGGGTTTGCGCCCCGCAGAAAGCTACATCCGCTCAAAGCGATAGCAGCCCCGATAAGTACACCTAACCCTTTCCGAGATCCCATAACCCCCCCTTTATTGTCGAGCCTGAATAGCCCGACTCTGGCAGGGAATCAAAACAAGCTCAAGGAGGCCATGGCGAAGCTGGTGCGGGGAAGCCAGCACGGCGGCCAGGGGGCGTTTTGCTTGTGCAGAATTCTGCACAAGGTAACGAAGGCCGTACCCGCGACGCCCTACAGTTGAGGCAGAATCGGGGGCTCCTTTAGCAAGTGTAGCAACACCTGCAAACGACACCGCCCCCCCACACCAATCGTCACGGTAAAGAACTCACTACCGACGAGGCGGCTGCCACCATCGCCCATCGTGAGGCCGTCGAAGGCACCCGTCGGGCTGGCCGTATCCCGCGCTCATAATAATTAAGTAGTCTCCCGTTTTGAGAGCAACATTTGGTCTGCGCAATTTGCGTGGGCGTAAGTAACACTACATAGTTCGCGATTATTGCTCGCGTTGCTAAGGCGGCTTAACTTTGCTAGCATTAATTGTGGTTGACTCATTTCTGGGCCGAAATTTCTGGGCCGAAAAACGGGAGAAAATTAAATGGTGCGGACATCTACCTTTGGTGTGGTGAGATTGTCTGGGCAGGACGCAAAAACCTTTAAGCAGCAGATCCAATATGGAAGACCAAAAAAAGCAGCGTGTACAGCCGCTAAAAGAGGGGACGGGATGCTTAAAGAATTTACCAAAAACGGCCAGGTAGCGATTAAGCTCGGAAGGGCATAACGCAACCTAGTCGTGTCGGAACCTACAGGCAAGCTCAGTCTACGTAGTATCAAGCCCGACGACAATGTCGCCGGGCTTTCTCTTGGGGTTCCCGAAGCGCAGCCTCTCAAGACCTTCTTAAAAAAGCACGCCCTGTCTTATGAGGCGGCTCATTTCGCAAGAACTTATGTTGTAGTAGACGAGGCAAGCAGGCCGAAAGTATGGGCCTATGTAACGTTGATTTGTAGTTCTATTGAGGCCATACCGGGGCATAAAGTAGATGATTGTCGGGATGCGGCCCGCCTGCCGGATTATCCAGCGATAAAAATTGCTCGACTGGCTGTTGATCAAGCATTGCAGGGGCGGGGAATAGGTAAGGAACTCATTGCTTGGAGTATTTCGATTAGCCGCGATGTGATGCGTCACCTGGGTTGTCGGGTTTTAATTGTAGACTCTAAGCCGTCCGCAGTCTCCTTCTATACGAACGCGGGATTTACGCTTCTCAATTCAGCGAAAAATATAAGCGCAAAAACCCCCATTTTGTTTCTTGATCTCCATAGACTCCCCTAACGCCCGAGGGAAAGCAGTTAAGGGGCGCTCAAGCAGAATAGTGCCGGTCCGCAGAATTCTGCGGACCGGGCGAAACCCGAGCTGCTAAGCAGCGGGGTAGCAAGCCCAATTTAGGGGTAACTTTTAGGGGTAACAGGCTGACAGTCAGTATTATTTCTATAGCAATTTCATTGACTTATCGTCTGTATGTGGTAGACGCCGTCCCACCAATATCGATGCCCAACTGTGTATGCAGTTGGGCATTTTTCTTGAACTCCCGCGTGTCTGCGAGGGTTCGTGCGGATTCCTGCGGACTTCAAAGTCTGGCCGGGTCACCTGAAAACGCCGGTTTTCACTCTCTCCGGGCCATTTTTCTCTCCGACCTCACCACTCCCGAAGTGGCCCGAAGTCCGCAAAGGCCGTCGCCGGGCCCTTTATGAATCCACATGTTACGCGCGGACGAATCAAGCGGTCGTTTTTTGGCATCGGTAGGCGCAGGAGGAAACCGCCCCTATTTCGAGAGTGGAGAATGGCCAGATTCCCCCCATAATCTGTCAGGGTGCAGGCCAGCGGGCGGCCAGTTGTTTTTGATTGAGATGCACGACTTCCATCTGGGTCTCCTTGCGAATGAGTTGGCAAGGAGTCCATGAAGGCGTTGTTCCGCCCGCAAGTCAAGGCGTAGCGGGGCTGGCGCCTGAATGGGGCTCAATGGGTGGCTTTTTGGGTACGCCGGCCTGCCCCAGGCCCACGCCACTTTCGAATATTTCGAATTTTCGTTTATTTCGGTTATACTCCTCCCATGACGCTGTTTGAACCTTCCAGGAGGCTGCCATGACCACACTCTCACCCACGCATTCGTTGCCGACAGCCGAAGAAGTCATCATCGCCCGCGAGAGCGGCCGGGCGCTGTCTGGCTACCTGCAGACCCGTGCGGAAACCCAGCAGATCGAGATCGTCGACGACAAAGGCGCGTCCCATCCCGTCCACGTCCCGATGTCGGCGCTGCGGTTGCTCGTGGACGTCCTGACCGAAATCGGTGAGGGCAACGCGGTCAGCATCATCCCGATCCACGCCGAACTGACCACCCAGGACGCGGCGGATGTGCTCAACGTCTCGCGGCCGTTCCTCGTGCAACTGCTAGAGCGGGGTGAGATCCCGTTCCACAAGATCGGCACGCACCGTCGTGTCCGCTACCAAGACGTGATCACGTACAAACAGTGTATTGATGTTGAGCGCAGCAAAACCCTCGATGCATTGGCTGAGCAAGCCCAGGCGCTCAAGATGGGGTACGAATGAATGAGTTCGAACTTCACCGTCATCTACGACGCGTGCGTGCTCTATCCGGCACCGCTGCGCGACCTGCTGATGCGCCTGGCATTGACCGATTTGTACCGGGCGCGTTGATCGGACATGATTCACGACGAGTGGACACGTAACGTTCTGAAGCACCGACCGGACTTGAAGGTGGAAGACCTCGATCGCACGCGGTCGCTGATGAACTCCCATGTGCGAGACAGCCTCGTCACCGGCTTCGAGCATCTGATCCTGTCCGTCGAGTTGCCGGATGCCGATGACCGGCATGTGATGGCCGCCGCTATTCACAGCAACGCCAGCCTGATCGTGACCTTCAACCTGAAGGATTTTCCGCCGGAGCGGCTCAAGCCCTACAACTTGGTCGCCCAGCATCCGGATGACTTCATCTTTGATCTACTCGATCTGCATGCGGCCCGTGTGTGCGAGGCGGCCGCCAATCACCGGCGCTCGCTGAAGAACCCACCCAAGACGGCTGACGAATACCTGGACACCCTGCTCAAGCAGGGACTGACGCAAACCGTTGGCCTTTTGCGGGAGTGGAAGCTAGCGATTTGACGGACGCGGGTTGAATTCCGTCTTTGGGAATCGAATCTGAAGCGGTTTTTTGGCCTTATTGCCACCCAGTCTGACGCCACAACAGCATTGATCGTCCGCAATTTTTGGCCTGTCAACCCCCGGTTTTGGCTTGTTTCCACAGGCGTTCGCAACTTGCCCAAACCTCGATGTTAACGATCATGTAAATCCGCGTCTTTGTGTCAAAAAGACGCGGATCTTGATGATCGCCTACACCTCAAGCCGTTGCAGGCGCTGGCCCTCGGCTCGCGCCTCGGCCAGCAACCGGTTCCAGTCGTCCGGAGGATCACCGTTTTCCAGCATCTTACGGAACACCCGGTAGGCGTCGTCGCCGCTTTCATAGGCGCGCTTCGTGTCCTCGTCACTGACCCAGGCGAACACGATCACCTTGCTCGGCGTGTGGTAGCGGAAGAACAGCCGGTACTGTTGAAAGAACTTGGCTCGGAACCAGTGCTTGTGCTCGTCATCGAGGGCGTTACCTTGCCGGTATTCAGGTCGCGTCGGATCTTGCGGGATGACATCGAACGTAAGCTTGGTGATCGCCACCAGTCGCTTGCTGGCGTTCTTCTTCATGTACCCAACCGGGTCTTTTTGCTTGAAAGCCTCGACCTGCTGGGCCAGAGCCTCAAGCTGAGCCAGGAACAGAGGGTGAGCAAAAACCGTCCAGCCGTGAATGACCGAGGGCCCGGCCTTGCCCGTGCTCATTCATCGTCTGCCGACAGGACCGCATCGAGATCGACGTCCATGCCGCCGGTCAGCGACCGGAGCCGTTGGACAAGACCCGCATCCACGGTCTGCAGCCGCTCTGGATGGCTGGCAATATCACGGGCCAGGAAGCCAAGAAACTGACTGAGCACCGGATCGTCGCCTTCGGCACGCGTCAATATGACCTCGCCGCTCGGGCGGATCGTGTAGTGGATCTTGTCGCGCTTACTTAGCCGGAGAGCGCGGCGCACGGTTTCCGGTACCGTTGTCTGGTAGCGATCGGTCAGCGTGGATTCGACTTCGAGAGCGGCAGCCATGATGGTCTCCGGCCAATGAGGGAGATGCACGAACGGTAATGCATCCGCCTTGCCATGTCAATGCGAGTGCATTGTCACAACTGTTGCCACCCTATCGGGAAATTCGGAGGGTGACTGACAATCGATAGCCCACCTCGAACACACTGATCCTTACTGTCCTCCCGATCCGGCGAGTGTCTGCGAGGACGGCCAAATGATCGAAAATCAGGGACCAAATGGGAACGCCCGCGTCTCCGTCTCAGAAGGCGGGCGCGGGGTTGATTCCCGCCGTCCCAATAACAAAACCCCAACCGTTCTCGGCTGGGGTTTTGCTTGTCTGATCGCACCAGTTCCCGCGTGTTCTTTAGGGCCGCTGCGGAAAGCCTGCCGACATCGCCGGTCAGCCTCTCGGTCCGTTCTGGGCCACTTTCGACTCTTTCCTCGCCATAATATTCCTCGCTCCGCCGGGCGACATCGTCGTCTGGCGCGGGATGTCCCGGCTATCGGACACTGCGTTGGGCTTTAAGCTTGGCGCCACAATTGTGGGTCATTGAAAGGTTTATGGAGCAGTTACCCTGGCCGACACAACATCGGTCATGAAAGATCGGAATCCGTGGTCACGATGAATCGGAATCGGCGGTCACGTTTGCTCGGAATCCTTAGGTCATCTTGCTTCGGAATATGCGTCCATGAAGGCACCGTTTTGCATGTGCCAAGACAATTTCAGGACACGTCGCTACTCCGGCCGATCGTTCAGCTCGTAGCTGGTACTACGTCCGCCCGCATCTGATTTCCGCAGCACGCCCCGCGCAAGCAGGTCGTTGATGTCGCGCAGGGCCGTATCTGGCGAACACTTCGCAATGGACGCCCACTTACTGCTGATGAGCTTGCCTGCGAAGCCATCGAGCAGCCGATTAAGCAGCTTCACCTGTCGCTCATTCAATGGTGTAGCCGCCCAGCGCTGCCAGAAGCGCGCCTTGGTCAGAACGGCCTCGAGCGTCACTTGCGCCTGATCGACGCCGCGATGAAGGGTGTCGAGGAACCAAGCAAGCCACTCGGTGACATCCATCGACCGCTTCTGGGTCCGCCCCAGGATGTCGTAGTAGGCCTTGCGTTCGCGCTGGATCTGCGCCGACAAACTGTAGAAACGCTGCGGGCATCCGTCAGCGCGCGCCAGAAGCAAATCACCGATAGCCCGGGCGATACGACCATTGCCATCGTCAAACGGGTGCAAGGTGACGAACCACAAATGGCCGAGACCGGCTTTGAGCAGAGGCGGTTCGTTCGAGACATTATTCATCCAGTCAAGGAATCGACGGGTTTCGGCCTCAAGGCAATCGACAGGCGACGCCTCGAAATGCACGTGCTCACGACCAATGGGGCCAGAAACCACTCGCATCGGGCCTCTGGCATCGTCGCGCCAGCGCCCAACTTTGATCTCAGAAAGGCCGGAGTAGCCGGTGGGAAATAGCGCGGCGTGCCAGCCGAACAAACGCTCCCGCGACACCGGTGCATGGCAGTTGGCAGTGGCATCGAGCACCATCTCGACCACGCCTTCGACCTGCCGATCTACCGGGGCTAGGGCACCGATGTCCACCCCGAGCCTGCGGGCGATGGACGAATGCACGGATTCGACATTGAGCCGCTCACCCTCGATTTCGCTGGTCTTGACCACGTCCTCGGTGAGCACCGCAAGGCTTGCCTGGTCGCGCAGCGCCATGCCCACGTCGGCTAGGCGCCCCATCAAGTGCCCCTGGGCGCGACTGACCTCCGCCATTGGACCAGCCAACGCCGCCAAGTCGAAGCGCCAGTTCGGCCAGTCGCTGGCCTGCCAGATGTATTGGTAATCGCCGCTATTCATGCGGAGATTATGGGGCGCATTCTCCGCATGCGCAAGTTATTCACGGCACATGATGCGGTGATATGGTAGCTACAATTCCCGATCGGGAAATTTTTCTTGCGCTCTAACCGCGCGGATATAATTTCCCGAACGGGAAACTGAGCAAGCATGACCTCCATTCAATCATTCCAAGAACTCGGCGACGCCCTTCGTTCAGCCCGTAAACAGCTCGGGCTGACGCAGCCGCAACTGACGCTGGCCGCAGGAGTTGGCGTGCGCTTCCGGTCCCGCGCGCGATTGGTAAGATGGTGGGCCCTACGGTGAAATACCCGTTGAGCAGGAACGGCGGGCAGACGTTGTCCAGTGCTCACCGCCTCCTCGAACCGCGTGGCAACATCTTCGACAGCCCATTCAGCCATCACGCCGACCTCCGTACAGACGCTCACCGATGCTTGACACGATTTCGCGCGCGATGAAGTCCGGGGGTCCGTCGGACGCATTAGCCACCAGGATGTGCTGGTCGCGCCGGCTAGGTTCCTTGACGACGTCAATATCCGGGGTGTCGGGTCACAGCTGACCAAGGGAGCAGCGGTATCGCGGTGCTGGAACTTTCATATCACCATTGATCTCGCTGGTCTCGACCGTGTCTTCGGTGAGCACGGCAAGCTGCGCCTGATGGCACAGCGCCATACCGACATCGGCGAGGCGTCCCCTCAAAAAACCCTTGGACTCGGCTGACCTCGGCCATGGGTCTAGCCAGTGCCGCCGGAACGAAGCGCCACACCGGCCACTTGTTGGCCTGCCAGATGTATTAGGAATCGCTGCTATTTATGCGGAGATTATCCGCCGCAATCTCCGCATTGGCACATTATTCACCGCAGTATCTGCGCTGATAGAGGAACCATCCCCCCATAGAAGACTGATGCGGTCTCAGCCATCATCCCGGAATCGGTGTAAATGGGTGTCTGCCGGGTTTGCTCGACGCACACTTGATTTCCCGTTCGGGAAAGTTTTGCAAAGCTTGGGGGGAATGGCATCAAAAATTCCCGATCGGGGAATATTTCTTGTGCTAGGGTCTATTTCCCACGATAATTACCCGAACGGGAAACCGAGTAAGCCATGACCTCCATTCGATCACCCCAGGAACTTGGCGATGCACTTCGTTCAGCCCGCAAAAAGCTCGGGCTGACGCAGCCGCAACTAGCCCTGGCAGCAGGGGTCGGCGTGCGCTTTATCGTTGACCTTGAGGCAGGCAAGCCCACCTTGCGACTAGAAAACGTGCTGCGGGTCATCGATGTCTTGGGTGGTGAAATCCAACTGACCGGGTTGCCGTCTGGCACTACCGACGATCAACACAGGGACAAGGACCATGGCACATGAGCTTGCAGTCTGGTTATTCGGCGCCCGCGTCGGCACCCTGGCACTGGTCGAAGGACGCCTGAATTTTTGCTACACGGATAGCTGGCTATCGCAGCCCGACGCGCCCGCCTTGTCCGCCTCGCTGCCCCGGCAAGCCGAGCCGTTCGACGATCACCAGACGCGCCCCTTCTTTGCCGGTCTGCTGCCAGAGGGGCGGATGCGCCATCTGATCGCGCAGCAGTTCCATGTCTCAGATCAAAACGACTTGGCGCTGTTGGGCCACATTGGTGGCGAATGCGCTGGCGCGGTGACGCTTCTGGATCCCGGCCAGGCCTTACCTGCGGCAAGCCACGGTGATGCGGTTCAGTGGCTGAGTGACAAGGAAGTCGCTGCCCTTCTCGATGAATTGCCGAACCGCCCCATGCTGGCAGGCTTTGACGGCCTGCGGCTGTCCTTGGCCGGCGCCCAGGACAAACTACCAGTGGTTTTTGATGGTGTCCGCATTGGATTGCCCCGCAATGGCACGCCTAGCTCCCACATCCTCAAGTCCGCGATCCATGCTATTGAAGACAGCGTGATCAACGAAAGCTTCTGTTTGGCACTTGCCAAGAGCATGCAACTTAAGCCTGCAAAGTCGAAGGTTCGCGTCGTCTTGGGTCGTCCGTTCCTGCTGGTTGAGCGCTACGACCGAGTCACGGATGAGCAAGGGCATCGGCAGCGCCTCCATCAAGAGGATTTTTGCCAAGCACTAAGCGTGACGCCCGAAATGAAATACCAAAACGAAGGGGGGCCAGATCTTGCCCAATGCTTCGATCTAGTCCGTCGTATCACGCGCCCTAGTGCGCCACAGACCCTGCGCTTATTCGACTACGTCATCTTCAATACCCTGATCGGCAATCATGATGCGCACGCCAAGAATTTCTCGCTGCTGTACTCCGGCAAGATACCAGTACTGGCCCCGCTCTACGATACGCTCTCGACTGCGGTGTACCCGGCATTGGCACCCAAGATGGCCATGAAGATCGGCAGCAAATATCAATTCAGCGATGTCCATGCGCGGCACTGGGAACAGTTTGCAGAAGACGTAGGCCTAGCCAAGCGGCAGGCCAAACGGCGCATTCTGGAATTGGCGAAGTCACTGCCACTCACCGCGCGCAAGCTCCAATCCGACCCGACAAATCGTTTTGTCCATAATGTCGTTGTTGAACGAATTATTGCCTTGATTGAACAACGCTGCGCACTGACCATTCGGCGGCTCACCGACTCCGCCGCCAAAAAGAACGACATCGCCAAACCATCTGCTTGAACCACTGGCCAAACGCAAGGTTGACTCTGAATCTTGGGCCTCAGGAATGCGGGCAAGGTTGAAAGCCATTTCTGGCGACCGACCAGGGCAAGGAATCGGCTTGATTATCTGCATTTCATTGGTAAATCCGAGGAGTTCCCGATTGAGTTCGCAAAGGCTCGCAGGCAGCAGCGTTCCGACTCCGTACCTTCATTAGTCGTTTGACGCGGGATGTTATCCCATTACCAACAATGAAACCCCAACCGTTCTCAGTTGCGGCTTTCTCACCTGATCGCACCGCCCCCGCGCGTACTTGTACGGAGGTCCAACTGATGGTGATGCAGGTCGCGGTGGCAGACACTTGCCGGCGACCTTTCTTGCCGTGCACACTCACATGACAATCACGGTCTGTGCAGGTGTACCCATGAAGACGATCGGTCTTATCGGCGGCATGAGTTGGGAGTCGACTGTTCTTTATTACCGCGAGATCAATGAGATCATCAAAGAGCGTCTCGGAGGGTTTCATTCTGCAAAGATTATCCTCTATAGCGTTAACTTTCACGAAATTGAGCGGCAACAGCAGTCCGGTGATTGGGAGGCCGCTGGCTCCATTTTGGCCGAAGCGGCGCGCACTCTTGAAGCAGCCGGGGCTGCGTTCCTAGTCTTGTGCACAAATACCATGCACAACGTTGCCTCCCGCATTGAGAACGCCGTGGCCATTCCGCTTCTTCACATCGTCGATTCGGCAGCCTCCGAAATTAAGCGCGCTGGTTACTCCACTGTTGGCCTTCTCGGGACACGATTCACAATGGAGCAGGAGTTCTACCGCGGTCGCCTGAGCGAACGCCACGCCCTTAGAGTCATCGTTCCCGATCCCGGGGACCGCGAGATCGTCCACCGCATCATTTATGACGAACTGTGCCGGGGGGTGATCAAACCGGAATCCCGCAATGAGTACAAAAGAATCCTTCGGACGCTTGCGTCCAAGGGCGCAGAAGCCACCATTCTCGGATGCACAGAGATTGCGCTTTTGATCAACCAGAAAGATTCGGAGACCCCGCTATTCGACACCACTGCAGTTCATGCACGGGCGGCCGCTGAAGAGGCGCTTTCCACCTGATGCCCATCGCTTAGCGACAATTTTTGCTCGTCTTAATACAGGAGGCATATTTCCGCTATTCCCACCCACCATACAGCGGAGTATCTGCGTCGTACCCGCATTCAAAACACCGTGAGGGTCGTTATGGGCGCTTCCTACGCCTTTGAATAGCCCACAATTCTTAACGGTGATAAGAGGGTAAGACGATCGGTGCGCGCATGGACACGACCGCGCGTCTCAGGCGTCGCGCCGACTTCCCGCAGGCAACCGAACCTCGCGATCGTTCGGCTCTATAGCGCCCACAGCGCGAACGGCCCGAGCCCTTAGACGGTGCTTTTCTTTTAAAATCAAGGCCGAACAGGAAGCCCTCGAGGCTACTGAGGGCCCCGGGGTTTCGGAGGCCCTTGCAAGCGATACTCCCGCGGATCGACGTCATCCCTAGCCCTCGGAAGGGCCAGGTCGCTCTTTATGAGAAATGCGAAGGCTCACGCGTAATGGGGGGGTTATGACGCGACGGGGGTAAGGGTAATGTAATGCGTGTCATCATTCGCGGCAGATTGTATGGAAATCAGCCCTTATACCGACCGCATAGCGGGTGGTGCTGTTGAGAGGGACAGCGTTTTATTGGGTGTAAATGGGTGTAATATTGGGTTATGCTGCGGACCGACACCGTCCAGATCACCCCAGAGATCCTCAGCCTTATCGCCGGGATCGACGAGTTCAAAGGCGCCTGGCGCGCCTTAGGTACCCTTGCGCCCGACCGGTTGTCAGCCCTGCGGCGAGTGGCCACTATCGAGAGCGTTGGGTCCTCCACCCGCATCGAGGGCAGCAAGCTATCCGACCGGGAGGTGGCGCAGCTGCTATCAAATCTGGGGATCAAGTCCTTCGCCAACCGCGACGAACAGGAAGTAGCCGGCTACGCCGATCTGATGGACCTCGTGTTCTCGTCCTGGCAGGACATCCCGTTTACCGAAAACCCCATTAAACAATTGCACCAGATTTTGCTCCGCTACAGCGAGAGGAATTCCCGCCACCGCGGTAACTACAAGACCAACTTGAACAATGTGACCGCGTTCGACGAAACTGGCGCCCCGATTGGCATTGTGTTTCAGACGGCATCACCTTTCGATACCCCCCGCCTGATGATGGAGCTAGTGGATTGGGTAAACCAAGAGCGCGACATGGCCCGGCTGCATCCGCTACTGATTATTGCTCTGTGCGTGGTCGTGTTTCTGGAGATTCATCCCTTCCAGGATGGTAATGGTCGACTATCCCGCGTACTCACCACGCTCCTGCTTCTGCAGGCTGGTTATGCCTATGTGCCGTACAGCTCGCTGGAAAGCGTGGTCGAACAGAGTAAGGAGGCGTACTACCTAGCCTTGCGCCAAACGCAGGGCACAATCCGCACCGAATCGCCGAACTGGCACCCTTGGTTGATGTTCTTCCTTCGCTCCTTGGCCGAGCAGACACGCCGACTGGAGAAGAAAATTGAGCGTGAAAGGATCGTGCTGGCAGCCATGCCTGAATTGCAGCTACAGATCGTCGAGTTTGCCCGCGAACATGGTCGCGTAACTATCGGCGAGGCCATCAGGCTGACCGGGGTAGGCCGCAACACGCTTAAGCAGCATTTCCGAGTACTGGTCGAAAACGGCACGTTTGAGCGACACGGCAGTGGCCGTGGGGTTTGGTACGACCTGCGCTAAGAGACTGTGCGGGACACGGATTCGATTCCGAACTTGGGCATCGAATCCGCCGCCAATCTGAGGCGCTTCACTGATACCCACAGTAGGGGCCGCGTTACGCACCTTTGCGCAGGACCTTTTAACTGTTGGCAGCTATGCGGTGCTGAGTTGGTGAACTTGCCTTCGAAGCCCTTGAGCAGTCGATTGCGCAGCTTCCGGTCGCTCGTTCCATGGTGAGTACGTAGCGCGGCAAGAAACGGACCTTGATCCGCACCGCGTCGCGTGTGTGCTATGCCCGCGTCAGCCGGGTGCCCCGGCAAGAAACTTTGGGGCGCGACTGACCTCAGCCATGGATCTAGCCAAGGCCGCCAGGTCAAAACGCCAGCTCGGCCAGTCACTGAGCTGCCAGATGGCGCTGTAATCGCCGCAATTTATGCGGAGGTTATCCGCCGCATACTCCGCCTTAGGCCGTTATTTACCGCAGGACAGAGTGATAGGGAGACCATTTGTTGCAGACCGACACTGACCTCATAACTACACTACCGTAGCCTTTGCCAAAACCTCCGACATCCGCTGCGATTCTTTCTGCGCCTCGGACAGGACAAAAGCCCCATCAGCGCGCGGATGCCCGCCTTCCTGCATCTTGCGAAAGAGCCGGTAGCGGTCGGCTTTCATAGGTGTAGATCGCGTGCTTTTGGCTGTGACGACGGGCGAGCCCCGCTCACTATCGATGCCCCCCTGTCTGTCAAACGTTCGCGGCCTCCCCGACAGGGCTAAGGCCTTCTTTTGCAGGCAAGATCCTTGTGCCACCATTAACGCGCTTGAGCCTTATGTGCCTTCAGAAAATGCGCACAGTAAACTAGGTCCGGCAGCCCCGAATGGTCACGGCTCACATCCGCAATCATCCTATCTCGGCTTCTTTTTTTTCTCTGTCTTGAGTCCAGTAACGTGATCGAAGATCTGCGTGGCACAATCACGGCATACGACCTTCACCGCGTTCCAGTTGTGCCAACGAGTAGCTAAGTGCTTGTATTCGGAGAGATGCACGCCTTCCAAGTCATACGGGAGCGGATTTGCCAGCTGAATCTGAAGCTGTTGCAATGCCGATTCGTCGTTTGCTTGCGGGTAGAGATCATCAAAGGAACGCAGACTTTCTACCATCTGATCGTTACCGACGTGATCCGCTAAGGCAACAAAATCCAGATAGTCACGCGTGGCGTTGCGCTTTAGGATTAACACACCCTTGATGCGCAGGATCTCGCTCTGAGTGGGAACTGTGATTTTCTGCCCCAGAATCTCGACTTCGGCGGTCTCCAGTGGCTTATCGCGGATCAACTGTCGAATCCCGGTTTCAATACCGTCCAAACTGCCGAGGATCTGTACCGGGCGTTGAATGCGAGCGGTTTTCCAACCGGCCACGGACTCCAGATCCGCCAGTATCTGATCGAATCGCTCGCGCAGATCAACCAGCACGTGGTCGGCATCGGTCGAAAATCGGTGCTTGGCGTACACAGCTGCCGCGGTCCCACCCACAAGAACCGCGTCCGGCAGGAGGCGTTGGAGGTGGGCCGCCGAAGACAGGACGCTTTCCCAGTCAGGCGACGTGTTGTTCGACATAGTGTTTCCAAAAATGATAGCGCTGAGCGTATGGATCGTGGATATGCGCCTGACACACGCGGAACACCTTCTCCCGCACTGTCCGGTCGCTGAGTACCGCCGATCGGAGATCGGCCCAGTCGACCACCTGACCGCGCCCGATCACATCATCGATGGCAGCTAAAGTGAATGCCTGGTGATTCAGGTGACGGTGGAGCATGGCAATCCCTAAGAATGGCGCGTCATTCCGTAAGCGAATGATACGCGACAAGAAAACGAAGCGCACCGGTTTTTTTGCGCTTTCAGACAGGGTCGGCTTGCGGGCACGTGCTGTCTCCCAGTACGTCAGGTCAGGCGAAAAGTTCGCTTCTGGGTCAGGCGAAGCAACGGCCGTCGGTGTTCCTTCATGTCGGTACCCCGACGCCTTGGTGGCGCTGGCGGCAAGCGTCAGTTCGTGGGAGCCCAAAGGTCGACCGGAGCTGATAGACCGAATTTTTGTAATCGCCCCTACACCTTTCTAATGGCCCACGATTTTTGATGCATTCAATAGAGAGAAAGCCGAATATGTTGCGTGCAATTATGTTGAAAGACGTCGTCCTACCCTCAGGCAAAGAGCGAGATCGCGTGCTGGGAGCGACCGGGAGGAATAACTGCTGACGGCCGTTAAAAGCGGGGTTTTTTCTGCGCGGCTCGATAACGCTCGACGCCATCCATGATTTCTGAATTCACGGGCTCGCCGTCGACCCAGCCCTCGATACGCGCCCACTTACCTGCCTCGAGATCCTTATAGTGAGCGAAAAAGTGGCTGATTTGATCAAGCAAACCCGACGGGATATCGGCCAACTTTTTATAATGTCGATAGGAGATACAAAGCTTGTCGGCAGGCACCGCCAGGACCTTCATGTCTACACCCTTCTCGTCGGTCATTTTCAGCATGGCCACCGGACGGCATTCGATCACAGACCCGCTAATAAGAGGGACAGGCGTCAATACCAGGACATCGACGGGATCGCCGTCTCCGGATAAGGTGTGTGGTATGTACCCATAGTTACAAGGATAGTACATGGCTGTATTCATAAAACGGTCGACAAACATCGCGCCCGTCTCCTTATCCATCTCGTACTTCACGGGTGGCCCGTGCGCGGGGATCTCGACTATGACATTGACGCTTTGTGGAGCCTTGTCGCCAGGGCCTACCCGATCAAGATTCATCCACCGCACTCCTTAGCTCGAAATCGTTCTGATTAACGTGGGCATCCGGGACGCGCTTCGCTTATCGAAGAACCGCGCCCCCATGGTCTTCTTATGATTGCGGCTTAGGCAGGTATACGATCGGTAAAATACTCGCGAAGAACTCACCCTTGGCCCGGTCGCGCAGCCGTTGCGGAACCGAGCCGCGCACCTCCACGCTCAAGGCGGCAAGAGAGATATCGACCATCAAAACGACCGGCGGGTCCCAACCAAACGGAGGCGCAGGTTTCGCTCTCTCGCCATCGGCGCCAGACTTTAGCTCCTCTACGAGCGGTGGATCTTCAGGCCGCGGCCGGAAATGCAACTCCGCCGCCGCCTCAAGCTTACTCAAAACGGCGGCTGGGTCGGGTGGCACCGCAATATCAAATCGAAACACGATCCGCGCCCATTCATGAGGGAGCGAGCGAATGAGCCCGCCGGTAATCACAACGCCGTTCGGTACGCGAAACAGTTGCCCATCGTCCAGGCGCAGTTCGGAGTAAAAAAGATTGATGTCGCGTATGACTCCTCTATATCCTTGCGCGCGCAGCTGGTGCGGATACGTCTCGGGCATCATCGGAAACTGCCAGGCGACGATCTGCACGTGATCGCCGAGTTCGAAGGGCTTAAATAGGGCCACCGCAAGGCCACCAAAAAAATTGCCGAAAAAAGACTGACCGGCGACACCCAGGGTCACCGAGATCAGGGTACCTCCTACCAAGACCCCGCTGAAGGTCCCGCCCACCGCAAAGATCGCAAGAAGGGCGAGCCCCGCATACAACAGGAGCCGGATGAGGTAGGTACCGGTTACCGAGTCCTGCCAAGCCAGGGTGAAGCCTGCTCCTGCGCGCGTCAACGCCTCGAGCTTATGAGCCCGGTGTCGAGCCATGGCGCCTTCGATGTCGCGGATCACTCGTAAGCCCGCGAGCACCACAATAAGGGTGCGCAAAACGCTGACTTCGTCCGGCGGCAACTTATAATGTTGCTTGGCGTAGGCCACGGCCAACAAGAGGCCGAAGGCTAGGCCTACCCATAAAGCGGTGGTCCAAGGAAGATTCCGAAGAAAGCGTCCCGCCTTCTGTCTATTGAGAGGTCCGTGCGTCGGCATGGACGTATTATACACAACTTAGACGCCCATCGGAGGTCCGACTTCACCGCGGCTCGGTTCGTCTTTTGTGTAGAATTGACGCTTCGCGAACCTTGCAGTAGGGTGACATGACAAGTGATGAGGGCAGCCTGTGACAGAACCAACACCTCTTCCCGATTTTGAGGCCGCGCTAGCCGAGCTCGAACGGATCGTGACTCAAATGGAAAACGGCCAACAATCTCTCGAGGACTCTCTAACCGCTTTTCAGCGCGGTATGGAGTTATCACGCCTGTGCGAGGCCGGCCTTAAGGAGGCGGAGCAGCGTGTCGAGCGGTTAGTAACCGATAACGGCGTCTACCGTGTAGAGCCTTTCAAGCCAAGCGAACGCGGCGAATGAGCTTGCGGCCGGAAGACGGGCTCCAGCGCTATCGAGCCCGCGTCGAGGCGGTCTTGGATGAAGTCCTTCCGCCCGCGCACACCCTACCCGCCGACCTTCATGAGGCCATGCGCTACGCAACTTTAGGGGGCGGAAAACGTTTGCGAGCCTGCCTTGTTTACGCTACGGGCGAGGCGCTGGGGGCTACGATTGCGCACCTCGATCGAGCTGCGGCCGCGGTCGAACTCATCCATGCCTATTCGCTCGTCCATGACGATTTGCCGTGCATGGACGACGACGATATGCGGCGTGGAAAACCGAGCTGTCATAAGGCGTTCGGGGAAGCTACAGCCTTACTTGCGGGTGACGCCCTGCAAACCGAGGCGTTTGCGGTGCTGGCGGCGGTCTCTCCCGTGCCCGCAGACGCGCGTCTGCGGATGGTAGCGGAACTCGCGCGGGCCTCTGGATCACAAGGAATGGCCGGGGGTCAAGCTCTAGACCTGAAAGCGGGACCACAAGCGACCGTGGAGATCCTGGAAGAACGGCATACGCGCAAGACCGGGGCCCTCATACATGCGGCCGTGCGACTAGGCGCGCTCGCGACCCAATCCGAGGTCCCTCCAGGACTGGATGCCTACGGCCTCACGCTGGGCCTTGCGTTCCAGATTGCCGACGACCTTCTCGATGTCGAAGGCGAGGCCATCACAGTGGGGAAGACCGTAGGCGCCGATGCCGCAGCCGGCAAGGCGACCTTTGCGTCGGTCTTGGGCGTTGTCGCGGCCCGGCGCAAGGCTCGGGCTCTCTATGAGGATGCCCTCGTCAGCCTCCGCTTTTTGGGAGATAATGGCGAACTACTCGCGACCATCGCCTATCACGCTATCGAGCGGAATCATTAACAATGGGAAAAACCAGTCAATCCCTCCTGGAATCTATCGATCTTCCCGCCGACCTTAGGCAATTACCCGAGGACCGGTTGCCACAACTCGCGCAGGAGTTGCGCGAATACCTGATTAACACCGTGAGCCGCACCGGGGGACACTTGGCGGCTGGGCTTGGCACAGTCGAACTCACAATCGCCCTCCACTACGTATTCGACACCCCAGAGGACCGGCTTGTTTGGGACGTGGGTCACCAAACTTATCCGCACAAGATCCTTACCGGCCGGCGCGACCTTATGCCGACTCTGCGCAAACAGGGTGGCCTTTCCGGCTTTCCCCGGCGCGCCGAAAGTCCTTATGATACCTTTGGCGTCGGCCATTCCAGCACCTCGATTAGCGCCGCCTTAGGCATGGCCATCGCAGCCGCCCGCGCCCAATCGAGTCGCCAAGTGGTGGCGGTAATCGGCGATGGGGCACTAACGGCCGGAATCGCGTTTGAGGCCTTGAATAACGCAGGCGACATGGACGCGAACTTGCTCGTCGTCTTAAACGACAACGACATGTCGATTTCACCCAACGTCGGGGCCTTATCGAGCTATCTTGCCCGCATCCTATCGGGACGCGCCTACACGAGCGTGCGCAGCGGCAGCAAAACGGTCTTGAGTACCGTGCGCCCAGTCTTTCAATTCGCAAAGCGCATCGAAGAACACATGAAGGGCATCATCATGCCCGGAACTCTGTTTGAAGAGCTGGGATTTAATTATATCGGTCCCATAGACGGCCATGACCTCTCAAGCCTTATCCCGACCCTACGCAACATGCGCGATCTTTCAGGGCCACGCTTTCTCCATGTTGTGACGCGCAAAGGCAAAGGCTACACCCCGGCCGAAGGCGACCCCTGCGTCTATCATGGCGTCACGCCGTTCGATCCGAGAACCGGCAAGATGGAGACCAAGGCCAGTAGCAAAACCTATACCCAAATTTTCGGGGAATGGCTATGCGACATGGCCGCAGAAGACTCGAAGCTCATGGGGATCACGCCCGCGATGCGCGAGGGTTCGGGCCTCGTTGAGTTCTCAGAACGGTTTCCGGACCGCTATTTTGACGTCGGCATTGCCGAGCAACACGCCTTGACCTTCGCTGCCGGCCTCGCCTGCGAAGGCTTTAAACCCGTCGTCGCTATCTACTCGACCTTCCTGCAGCGCGGTTACGATCAGGTTATCCATGACATCAGCCTCCAAAATCTGCCGGTGATGCTGGCCGTCGACCGAGGTGGTCTTGTAGGCGCCGATGGGCCTACGCATGCCGGTAGCTTTGATCTGAGCTTCATGCGTTGCCTCCCGCATTTCGTGATCATGGCGCCAAGCGACGAAAACGAGTGCCGACAAATGCTCTACACCGCCTACCGCCACGATGGCCCGGCCATGGTCCGCTATCCGCGAGGAAGTGGGGCTGGAGTCGCGGTCGAGCGCACCATGACCGCTCTTGCGATCGGCAAGGCGGAGGTGCGTAGGCCGGGCGCGCGAGTCGCCTTGCTGGCCTTTGGTTCCCTGCTTGGCGCGGCCCTCACAGCGGCCGAGTCGCTCAATGCCACGGTCGTCAATATGCGCTTCGTCAAACCCTTGGACGAGGCCCTTCTCGTCAAATTGGCGCGCTCGCATGAGTTGTTTGTGACCGTCGAGGAAAATGCCGTAGCCGGCGGTGCGGGGAGCGCGGTCGGCGAACTCGTAGGACAACTCCAGCTCCCGGTTCGGGTGCTAAACCTGGGCCTTCCCGACACCTATATTGAGCACGGTGTGCCCGCCCAAATGCTAGCGGCCTGCGGTTTAGACGCGGCCGGCATCACGCGCCAGGTGATTGACGCCATGCCAGGACTTGCCCGGGCCTCCGAATCCGCTTAAAATTGACTAAATCACTCAGGATTAAGGCTTACCTATGAGCGCGACCCCCACTCGGGCACGAACTGACTGCATTGCCGACGTGCAAAACAGCCCGGACTCGCGCCATATCGCCATCGACAAGGTCGGAATCAAAGACATCCGCCACCCGGTACGCATCAAAGACCGAAGCCAAGGCGAGCAACACACCGTTGCCCTCTTCAATATGTATGTGGAGCTCCCTCACAATTTCAAGGGGACCCACATGTCGCGGTTTGTCGAGATCCTGAACCAGTACGAAACCGAGATCTCGGTCGAGTCGTTCCACGATATGTTGACCGGCATGGCGAAACGCCTTGAGGCGGACGTTGGGCATATCGACATGTCGTTCCCGTATTTTGTGATGAAAACAGCCCCGGTCTCGGGCGTGCGCAGCTTTATGGACTACCAGGTGAGTTTTTTAGGAGAGATTCGCGACGGCCAAAGCCGCACGACGACGCGGGTTGTGGTCCCGGTCACGAGCCTATGCCCCTGCTCTAAAGAGATATCCGAGCGCGGCGCGCACAACCAGCGCTCGCACGTCACTGTGAGCGTGCGGACGAACCAGTTTGTGTGGGTCGAGGACTTGATTGACTTGATCGAAAAGCAGGCGAGTTGCGAGCTCTATGGACTCTTGAAGCGCCCCGACGAAAAATACGTCACTGAGCGCGCCTACGACAACCCGCGCTTTGTCGAAGACATGGTCCGCGAGGTAGCGGGCCTCTTGAACGCAGATGAGCGTATCGAGGCCTACACCGTGGAGTCCGAGAACTTCGAATCGATTCACAATCACTCGGCCTACGCCCTCATTACCAAAGACAAGACCTCCTCTTAAAACACGGGTCCTTGCGCCCCCCCGTCCCAAGCTGTTAGCCTGCTAATAGTTAGGCTAGAAAGGAGCGGACCATGGGGCTTCCTCAGGAATCATTCGGCGGCATTCTACATGAGACGGCCCGGCTATGGCGGACCGAACTCGATCGACGTCTACGGCCCTTGGGGCTCAGTCAGGCGAAGTGGCGCGCACTCCTTCATATTTCCTGCAGCGACAACTGCACCCAGGCCGAATTGGCGGCCCGGCTCGGGGTGGAAGCCCCGACCGTAGTCGGCCTTCTGGATCGTTTGGCCGCCGACGATCTTATCGAACGGCGCGAATCGGCGCAGGATCGGCGCAGCAAGACGGTCCACCTGCGCAAGAATGGGCAGGCGCTCATGAAACCCATTACCGAGATGGCCGAGAAGTTGAGTCAGGAGCTCTTGAGCGAGCTTTCGTTGGAGGAGATCGCCTGCAGTACGACGGTCCTGAAAGCGGTTCGGGACCGACTTCTTACCCTCTAAAACCCTGACGCTAACCCCCGAGCGAACCCGTTATGACCCGACTTTCCCGTCTTGGACAAGCCCTATTTCGACAACGCGCCCTGCTGGCGTTCTTGCTCATCCTGGCCCTCTACGGAGCCTACGTCTATTGGCGGCATCTGCAACGCTATGTGAGCACGGATGACGCCTACGTAGGGGCTCATGTCATCGCCATAACTCCCCTTGTTTCGGGGCGGGTGGCTCATGTCTACGTCCATAACAATAGGGCCGTGCGCGCCCACAGCCGGCTGTTTGAGATCGGCTCCCACGCCTACGAGATTGCAGTCCGCTTGGCCCAGGCCGCGGTCGCCCAACGACAGGCGGTTCTGGCCAACGCCGAAATGATCAATCGCCGCACCCACCGCATGGCGGCCCATCAATTCTTGTCCCCCCAAGCCTCCGACAACAGCCTGACAGAGGTCCGAGCGGACTCAGCGGCGCTGGCTGCGGCCAAGGCCTCCTTGGCGCAGGCCAAGCTCAACTTGGCCCACTGTCTTGTGCGCGCTCCCACCGCCGGCTACCTCAGCAACATGAAATTGCAAGCCGGGGCCTACGTCCGAACGGGCAACCCGATCTTCGCTTTGATTGGCAGCAAAACCTACTGGGTGACCGCGAACTTCAAGGAGACAGCGCTTGCGCCTATCCGCATCGGGGACCGGGCCCATATCCATATTGACATGTACCCGAACCATCTTTTCCGGGGTAAAGTGATAGGCATAAGCGGCGGCAGCGGCACCGCGTTTTCGCTTCTTCCGCCTGAAAACGCGACAGGAAATTGGGTCAAAGTGACCCAGCGTGTCCCGGTGCGGATATTGATCCTGAACCCCGGTAAGGCGTGGCCACTGCGTATCGGCACGAGCGCCAGTGCTACTGTCTTTTTTCGGACGAGACCCAGGTCGCAGAGGTGACCATGGTATTTCGCACTATGCTCTTATGTTACGACGGCACGCGCGCGGGACGCACGGCCCTCACCCAAGGGGCTGACTTGGCGGCCGCTTGCAGCGCCTACGTACACCTCCTTGCCGTCGTGCGCACCAGCGCGACCTCGGTAGTCGGCGAATCGATGTCAGCCGAGGCGCCGTTCTTTGAGCAAAGGCGGCAAGTCGAAGATATTCTCCGTGAGGGGGTCGCTAGACTCACCGAACGGGGCGTCAAGGCCGAAGGGCATATCGCCATAGGCGAACCGACCGATGAGATCGCGCGCGCCGCGCGCGACCTGCAGGTTGACCTGATCGTTCTCGGCCACAAGACCAGATCGTCCTTTGCACGATGGTGGCGCGCATCGGTCGGAGTGACGCTGCTCGACCTTTCGCAATGCAGCATCTTTGTGTGTATTGAAAATCCCAATCAAGACACTCCGTGACCAAAAGACAGCGTCTCCTGATCACTATAGCTGTCATGTCCACCACCATCATGCAGGTGCTGGACACGACCATCGTCAATGTGGCGCTGCCGCATATGGAAGGGCAGCTCGAGGCGACCCCCGATCAGATTACCTGGGTGCTGACGAGTTATCTTGTGGCGTCTGCCATCTTCATGCCCCTAACCGGCTTTTTTTCAGATCGCCTCGGACGGCGGCGTTACCTGCTAATCAGCATCTTTGGCTTTGTGTTGTTTTCAGCGCTGTGCGGCTTGTCTGTCTCGCTCGATCAGATCGTGGTCTTTCGCCTGCTTCAGGGCGCCTTTGGCGCAGCCCTCGTCCCCCTCTCGCAGGCCATCATGGTCGCTGTGTACCCCCCAGAAGAACGTGGCCGGGCCATGGCGATCTGGGGAATAGGGGTCATGATAGGCCCCATCCTCGGTCCCACCTTGGGCGGCTATCTCACCGAGGTCTTGAGTTGGCGTTGGACCTTTTTCATTAATCTTCCGGTCGGGATCTTGTCCTACGTTCTCGCCCTTACAAGTGTCCCCGATACTGAGCGCCGGGAACGCAAAATGGACTGGGCCGGCTTGTTCTACCTGTCCCTCAGTATCGCTGCCACCCAGTTCTTGTTGGATCGGGGCAACGAGTATGGATGGCTCGGCTCGACGCGCATCCAGCTGGCTGCCGTCTGCGTCATAGGCAGTCTTACGGCGTTCCTACTCCATAGTGTGGGACGCAGCGGCGCGCGGCTCTTCGACTTGCGTATATTTCGCGATCGCAACTTTACGATCGCGAGTCTTTTGCTTGCGGTCTTTGGGCTTGGGATGTACGGATCCATGGTGATGCAACCTTTGCTCCTCGAGGATTTGTTGCATTACCCCACTCTTACGACCGGGCTTGCGATGGCCCCGCGCGGCGTGATCAGTGCTATTAGCATGATCGTGGTCGGGAAATTGATTACGCGCATGAGCCCGCGCGTTCTGATCACGATCGGTATTCTCTTGAGCGGTCTTGGCACCTGGGCCATGACTGGCTATAACCTATCGATTAACGAATGGGACATCATTTGGCCCGTGCTCGTTCAAGGCGCGGGGCTTGGCATGATTTACGTACCCTTATCCACGGTGGCGTTTGCCACTCTTCCAAAAGAAGCGGCCGCCGAAGCCGCCGGGCTTTTTAGTCTCATGCGCACCATTGGTTCCTCCATCGGGATCTCGCTCGTGACGACGGTATTCATTCGGCACGGACAAATGGCATGGAACCTCATAGGGGGCCACATCACCCAGTTTGGTGCTGCCGTCACGGCCTACCTCGCGCCGCTCCATCTTTCTCCGCAAGCCCCACTCGGCTCGGCCGTCCTCGCTGGGACCTTGGCTCGGCAATCGCAAATGATGGCATTCGACGCCGCCTTTGTGTTTATTACGGTGAGCTTTGCAGCCATGCTGCCCCTTACCTTCTTTGTGAGCGGCGGCCATTTAGGCGGTCAAACGAAGCCTACCATCGCCGCCGAGTAGCATGCGGTCCAAAGCCCGCTATACTGAGGGTCGACAATAAGCCGGCCCGACCGCGCCTGCATGCTGTTCGTTAACGCAAAACAGGCTAAACTGGCACGCGACGTTAGGCTCAGCCTTGAGGTCGTATTTAACGGACACCAGCATGAAACCGATTGCCATCTTCCGCCACGCCCCCGGCGAGGGCGCGGGCTACCTAGCCGAGTTCCTCCATCGTCATGGCGTTCCCTTGACCGCCATTTGTATCGACCAAGGCGCGCCCCTACCAGCCTCGGTCGCGCCTTACAGCGCCCTCGTTTTTATGGGCGGCCCGATGAGCGCCAACGACGATTTGCCTTGGATACCGCAGGCCTTGCGCCTCATACGGGAGGCCCAGAATACCGGCTTACCCGTCCTCGGGCATTGCCTCGGCGGCCAGCTGATCAGTAAGGCCTTGGGCGGGCAGGTGACGCGCAACCCCGTGCCGGAGATCGGCTGGGGGATGGTGCAGGGGATCGCAACGGATGTTGGGCAGCGGTGGCTACGGCAGCTGCCGCCGGCCTTCGAGGTTTTTCATTGGCACGGCGAGACCTTTACCATCCCCGCCGGCGCCACCCACCTCCTCGCAGGGCCCTTCTGCCCGCATCAAGGGTTTGCCATAGGCCGTACCTTGGCCCTGCAGTGCCACATTGAAATGACCTCGGCCATGATCGAACAATGGACTGGCAGTCCTGAGGGGCAAGCACTGGTTGCCTCGCCCTCCGTCCAAACCCCCTCCAGCATCTACGAGCGCCTTCACGAGCGCCTCGAGGCCTTGCACCGGGTGGCGGACGTGCTTTATGGGGAGTGGCTGGGATCCGCGTGCGCATAGGGATCGATCTTGGCGGGACCAAGATCGAAGGTATCCTTCTCGATGCCGCCGGTACGGAAACGAGGCGCAAACGGCTTGCAACGCCGGTCGCCGCTGGCTATGAGGCCATCCTAGGCGCCGTAGTCGAGATCGTCACGGAACTCGAGACCTTTGCCGGCACCCCCTGCTCGGTCGGCGTGGGCGCCCCAGGCGCACTGTCCCATCGCACCGGGACCATTAAAAACTCAAACACCACCTGCTTGAATGGAAGACCACTGTCTCAGGACCTTGCGGCGCGTTTAGGGCGCCCGATTCGACTTGAAAACGACGCTAACTGCTTGGCCTTAAGCGAGGCTCGCGACGGCGCGGGTCAAGGCTACCATTGCGTCTTTGCCGTCATACTGGGAACCGGGGTGGGGGGCGGCCTTGTGATCGATGGCGCACTGTGGCTCGGACGACAGCACATCGCGGGTGAATGGGGTCATAATGGACTCATCGAGAACGGGCCGGCCTGCTACTGCGGGCGCCGCGGCTGTGTCGAGACCCTGTTGTCGGGGCCCGGGCTTGTCGCAAACTATGTGCGACGAGGAGGCCCGCCCGGGCTCGCCGCCCAGGATATTGTCGCAAGAATCGGCAGCGATCCGTTGGCGGCGGCCACGCTTTCTGACTATTGCGGGCTGTTTGGACGCGCGCTTGCCACGGTGGTCAACATTCTGGATCCCGACATCGTCGTCATAGGCGGCGGGCTTAACGCGATTCCTGCCCTCTATACCAGTGGCCGCGAGGCCGTGAGCCGGAGCGTCTTCACAGACGAACTGATAACCCCTATAGTTCCAGCCCACCATGGCGCCAGTTCCGGCGTGCGCGGGGCGGCGCACTTGTGGCCCATACCACCCCTTTAAGGATTTGACCGACACCCATGCGCACCCGAGCCCTACTCCTCGCTACTCTCAAAGAAAACCCGGCCGATGCGGAGATCGTGAGCCATCGCCTCATGTTGCGCGCCGGCATGATCCGTAAACTGGCATCTGGCCTCTACACGTGGCTCCCCTTAGGGCTACGCGTCCTGCGCAAAGTGGAAGCCATCGTGCGCGGGGAAATGCAACAGGCGGGCGCGCAAGAGGTCTTGATGCCCGCCGTCCAACCCGCTGAACTCTGGGAGGAGTCGGGGCGCTGGCAACATTATGGACCCGAGCTTTTGCGACTTTCCGACCGCCACAATCGACAATTTTGTTTTGGGCCTACCCATGAAGAGGTTATCACCGACTTGGCGCGCCGCGAGATCCAAAGTTACCGCCAGTTGCCGATGAATTTTTTTCAGATCCAGACGAAATTCCGGGACGAGGTCCGGCCGCGCTTCGGGGTCATGCGAGCGCGTGAATTCCTTATGAAAGACAGTTATTCCTTCCATGCCGACAAGGCCTCTCTCGAAGAGACCTATCAAGAGATGTATGAGACCTATCAGCGTATCTTTACGCGCTTAGGCCTGCGCTTTCGGGCCGTCCGTGCCGATACCGGCAGCATAGGCGGAGACGCCTCGCATGAGTTTCATGTCCTTGCGGACACCGGCGAAGACGCCATCATCACCTGTCCGGCATGTGCCTACGCGGCCAACGTCGAATTGGCGCAAAGCGCGCCGCCTCCGCCCCGCCAGCCGCCACAACTCGCCCTGCAAGCGGTCGCCACGGCCAACGCCCGCACGATCGACGTAGTCTCGGAATCGCTCGCCATGGCGCCACAGCACATTGTGAAGGCGGTGTGCGTGAAAGGGGACACGGGGCCGGTTGTGTTCTTTGTGCGCGGAGACCACGCCGTGAACCCCATCAAGGCCGAAAAGGCCCCGCATGTGATTGCCCCGCTGACCTTTTGTACGGCCACCGAAATCGAAGCGGCCGGCGGCGTACCCGGATTTCTCGGTCCTCAGGGCCTCACGATGACCGCCTATGCTGATCCCGAGGCCCTCGCTCTCTTTGATTTCGCGTGCGGGGCGAATCGGGTCGACACGCATCTGATCGGAGCGAATTGGGGACGCGATTTTCCGGAACCAGAGGCCTTGGAGGTCCGCGAGGTCGTGGCGGGCGATCCCTGCCCGGAGTGCGGTGCGCCGCTTGAACGCGGTCGGGGCATCGAAGTCGGGCACATTTTCCAGCTCGGCACGAAATACAGCACCAAGATGGCCGCCACATTCCTAAACGATGCCGGCGAGGCCCGACCTTTTGTGATGGGATGCTATGGAATCGGCGTCTCCCGCGTGGTCGCGGCCGCGATCGAGCAAAACCACGACGAGCGTGGCATCCTGTGGCCAACCTCCATAGCCCCGTTTACCGTGGTCATCGTTCCGATCGGTCAGAACAAATCGCCACAGGTCGCTGAGATCGCAACACGCCTCTACGACGACTTGCGCACAGCCGGCATCGACGTGCTCCTGGATAATCGCGATGAGCGCCCGGGGGTCCTGTTCGGCGATATGGATCTGATCGGCATTCCCCACCGTCTTGTGGTCGGCGAGCGGGGCTTAAAAAACGGCGTCATTGAATACAAGGCGCGGCGTGACACAAAACCGGAGGACTGGCCCCTTGAGCGTGTGGTGGCAGAACTTACGGAACGCTTGCGGCGCTAGCCTTATCGTATGGGGCCTGTCGGTCCTTGCGAGCCCGGCTTGGACGCAGCCGCTCAGGCCCGCTTGGGGTCATATCCCCGTGCATCGCGATGGCTTCGCGAGCCGCTTCGAAGCCGAGGTCTGGCTTGCCGATATGTCACAACGACTAGCGCCCTTGGTCCCTGGGCGCCACTTCCGCCTGCGCTTTCTCGAAGACGTCCGTTACGCGGCTCTTCGCGACGGGCTTCGCCCCCGAGTCGTATTGGCGGTGATTGAGGTCGAAAGCAGCTTTAACCCTTATGCCGTATCACCCATGGGCGCGCTTGGCCTTATGCAGGTCATGCCCTTTTGGACCCAGCGCGTCGGCGAACCCCAAGCCAACCTCTTCCGGCTGCGGACCAATTTACGCATCGGCTGCCACATACTACGTCACTATCTGAACCGGCAGCACGGAAATCTGTTCGCAGCGCTCGCGGCCTACAACGGCAGTAATGGCCTGCCTTACTATCCGGACCGAGTGTATGCCGTGTTCCATGCCCGCTGGTTTCATCAGTAATCGGCACGCCCCCGCCCGCACCCAAGTCCGGCGCTCTCGCTCGCTTATTCGCCATCGGGCCTAATGGTAAAGACCAGCGGGCCACCCACTTCGGGGACCCCAAATGTCTTCACGCCAGTGACCCGCGCCCCGCGCGGGCCGCGCTCAAGAACTAACGCCAGATCTCGCAGCTGCCGGTCCGTGCCGCAGGCCTCGACCTCCACCGTTCCATCGGTACAGTTCCGAACCCAGCCACTTAGCCCCAATGCCTGCGCCTGTCTCTGTACGTAAGCCCGGAAGCCCACGCCCTGGACCGTTCCAGATACAAGGTATCGAAAACATGCCACAACTCCTCCCTTAGCCTCTTAGCACGCGCTCCTT
>JAJYPQ010000195.1 GCA_021795255.1 Pseudomonadota bacterium | reverse complement strand
GGGACAGGTCGCATCGAAGACTTCTAGGCCGCGCGCGCGTGCCTCCTCGCCTACCGCACGGGCGACACCATGAGCACTAAAGACCACCCGGGCCCCCTTCGGGAGGTCACTCAGATCTTCAACGAATATGGCGCCGCGCGCCCGCAAGGCCTCGACCACTTGGCGATTGTGCACGACCTCGTGACGCACGTAGATCGGGGGCCCAAACTCCTCTAGCGCGCGCTCGACGATCACGACGGCCCGCTCTACTCCCGCACAAAACCCGCGCGGGTTCGCTACATACACCTTCATACCTACCCCTCAGGCGTTACAGCAGGCCCGATTGCGACAACATCGACATCAAACACCAGATCATGCCCGGCCAGAGGGTGAGTAAAATCGACCTCGACCTCCCCTTCCGTCACCGCCACTATCCGCCCCATCACCTCACTGCCATCCGGCAGTGTAAAGCCAAATGCCATGCCGGGGATGAGATCAACGTCGGTAGGAAACTGCGCGTGCGGGAGGGTTTCACGGGCGTTTTCGTCAGCCTCACCAAACCCATCCGAGGCCGATATCACGAATTGTCCACGCTCGCCCACCGCAAGCCCGATCAGGCAACGCTCCAAGCCGGGAACAAGGTCACCCCGACCCACTACGACCTGCCACGGCTGTCCGAGTTCGGTTCCATCTATGCGGGTACCGTCGGTCAAAGACAGGGTGAAATGGAGCGAAACCGTGCAGCCATTTTCGATCCGCTCCATAGAAAACCCCTATCTGCCCTCGCCCGTTGAGGCATTATGCGAAACGACCGCATCGACCGCCAAGAGTATGGCACCCAAGGTAATCGCGCTATCGGCCAAATTGAAGGTATACCAATGCCACGAGCCGAGATGGAAATCGATGAAATCGACGACCCGCCCAATCCTCAGACGGTCGATAAGGTTGCCGAGCGCCCCTCCCAATATGAACATGAGCGCCACTACCATAAGGCGACTTTCGCGCTTGGCGCGTACTAAAAACCAGACTATACCGACCACCATTAAAACCGCGACGACCACAAAAAATACGTTTTGCCAGCCGCTCGCGTTGCTCAAGAAGCCGAAGGCCGCGCCGCGATTATAAACCAGAGCGAGATTGAGATAGTTGTCGACGCGAACAGGCCCCGAGCTCAGATAGCGCACAGCCTCCCATTTGCTCCATTGATCGAGTCCAAGGACCGCCAAGGCGATCACCAGATAAGGCCACATCAGGCATACCTCCGGACTTTGGGTGTCCCGGTAATAGTGGCCATGCAGCGGCCACAAAGATCCGGGTAGGAGGCCAAAGTGCCGACCTCGGGCCTATGATGCCAACAACGCGCGCATTTCTTATGCTGAGAGGCCCTCACCAGGACAGAGAGATCAGGGCGCTCGGTCATGACCGCTGTATCGGGACGCTCGGTCAGCGTATGGAGGCGCAGCTCGGAGGTAATGAAGACGTAGCGCAATTCGTCGGCTAATCGCCCCAAAGCCTCCGCAAGTTCGGAGCTGACATAGAGATCGAGTTCCGCGTCCAAGGATGATCCGACTTCCCCACTTACCCGTAGGCGCTCCAACTCTGGGCCAACTGCTTGGCGCAGCTCCAACATGAGAGACCAGGAAGCCAGATCTTCGGGACCGCTTGCGAGTTCATCAAAGCGATGCCAGGTATTGAGAAATACGCTCTTTGAGCGTTTACCGGACATATGCCTCCAGACCTCTTCGGCCGTGAAGCTCAGAATGGGCGCCATATGTCGCACCACGACCTCCAGCATATGGGAGAGGACGGTCTGCGCCGATCGGCGCTCGCGGCTCGTCCCATCCGAGGTATAAAGTCGATCCTTCAAGACATCGAGATAGAAGCCGCCTAAATCGACCACGCAGAACTGATGCAACCTCTGATAGACGAGATGGAACTGGAATTGATCATAGGCCTCCTGCAAGGACCGATCGAGCTCAGCCGTACGCGCCAGCGCCCATTGATCCAACATCAGCAGATCGGCCGCCGGCACCAGATCGGTGTCAGGATTAAAGCCGGCGAGATTCGCTAAAAGATAGCGCGTGGTATTGCGCAGCCGCCGATACCCCTCGGTCACACGCTTCAAAATCTCTTGGGAAAGCGACATTTCGGCACGGTAATCGGTCGCTGCGACCCATAAGCGCAGCACATCGGCGCCGAGACTCTTTGTGATCTCCTGCGGCTCGATCCCATTACCCTTAGACTTCGCCATCTTTTGTCCGGCGGCATCGACGGTGAAGCCATGGGTCAAGACACTCCTGTAGGGGGCCTGCCCGGAGTCGCCCACCGATGTCAGTAAGGACGACTGAAACCATCCCCGATGCTGATCCGATCCTTCCAGATATAGATCAGCGGGCCTTGCAAGATCCGGACGCATGGCCAATACACAGGCGTGCGTCGACCCAGAATCAAACCAGACATCCAAAACGTCGTGCACCGCTTCATACTCTTTCGCCTCATCCCCGAGCCAAGCGGATATCGGGCGCTCGAACCAGCCGTCGATCCCTTCGACCTCGATGATGGCGGCGATCTGCTCCAAAAGCTCGGCGGTGCGCGGGTGAAGTTCCCCAGTCTTTTGATGCAAGAAAAAGGGGATGGGCACTCCCCACGCCCGTTGGCGAGAAATGCACCAATCAGGACGCGAACTCACCATTTGAGCGATACGTTGCTCGCCCCACCCCGGCATCCAACGGACCTCTTTTATGGCCGCCAAGGCCTCGTCGCGCAAACCGCGCATATCCATCGACACAAACCATTGAGCGGTCGCCCGAAAGATAATGGGCGTCTTATGCCGCCAGCAATGGGGATAACTATGGCTTATGGTCTCGGCATGCCACAGCGCACCCCGTTCCTGCAAAACCGCGATCAGTCGTTTCGAACCCTCTGCCAGTGTCAGCCCCTCGACATACGGGGTACCGGTCACGAACCGCCCGTCACCTGCCACTGGACCCTCAATGGGCAGAATCTGGCCAGTCGTCCGGCTATAAAGACGCGCGGCTTGGTAATCCTCCTCACCGTGCGCAGGCGCGATATGGACAAGACCGGTTCCGGCCTCCGTCGTCACATGACTCGCTGCGATGACTGGCACTAGGCGCTCCAGAAACGGGTGCTGTAGTCGCAAACCCACGAGCGCATCACCCTTTACGGTAAGACCCGTCGGATAGTCCTCGAGCCCGTAGCGCGCCGCCACCGCGACCGCTAGCTCGTCTGCGACCAACCAATACTCCTGGCCATTATTCATGAGCCGATAGACAATATCGGGATGGACTGCGACCGCGCGATTAGCCGGCAAAGTCCAGGTGGTGGTCGTCCAAATGACGAGACCCACCGGTGCCGACCGGGATGGCAGGGCAAGCCGTCTCCAAAAATCTTCCGTGTCGGCCACCGCAAACCGGACATCGATGGCCTCTGTCGTATGCTCCTCGTAATCGACCTCGGCCTCCGCCAGGGCCGAGCGGCAATCGAGGCACCAATGCACCGGCTTCTCGCTCCGGTACACGTGTCCGCGAGCAAGCAGACGGGCGAGTTCGCGCACGATATTGGCCTCGAACGCAAAGTCCATCGTAAGATAGGGGTGGTCAAAATCGCCTACCACCCCTAAACGCTCGAAATCCTTCTTCTGAGTCGCCACCTGCTGCGCGGCATATGTGCGGCAGGCGGCGCGAAAGGTGCGGGCATCGACGTCTCGTCCGCAACGCCCTAAGGTCTTCTCGACTGCCAACTCAATCGGCAGTCCATGGCAGTCCCAACCCGGCACATACGGCGCGTCAAAACCGGCAAAACCCTTGGCTTTGACGATCATGTCCTTCAATACCTTGTTGACGGCGTGGCCGAGGTGAATAGCGCCATTGGCGTAGGGAGGACCATCGTGCAAAACGTAGCGCGGGTGGTCAGTGTGATAGCAGCGCAACTGCTCGTAGAGAGCCATCTCTTGCCAGGCTCGCACTTGTTCCGGCTCGCGCGTCGGCAAACTGCCACGCATCGGAAACTCGGTGTGGGGCAATTGCAGCGTACTCTTATAATCCGCACTCATGACGCAACCTCAGTGTGAGCAAAAAAGGCGAGCGCGCTTGCGCGATCGGCCGTTATTTGCCTCTGCAACGCCTCCAGGGACGCAAACTTTTGCTCGGCGCGTAAGCGGGTCAAAAAGCTGACGGATAAGACCTGTCCGTACAAATCGCCGGCAAAATCGAGAAGATGGACCTCGAGCAGCACTTGCTTGCCGCCCACCGTGGGGCGCCGCCCCACATTGGCAATGCCGCGGCCGGTACGACCATCGGGCCACTCGACTCGGACCGCGAACACACCGGCCAAAGGGGCGGGTTCACGCATGAGAATATTCGCGGTCGGAAACCCCAAAAGACGCCCGCGGGCGTCGCCGTGAACCACACGTCCTCGGTAACGATAAGGTGTGCCCGTAAGGCGTTGGGCGTCTTCAAGCGCGCCTTGGGAGAGGGCATGACGCAGGCGCGTACTGCTCACCCTATGCCCGCTCTCGGTAAAAGTCGGGGTCGGATCGACGGAAAAGCCGAGACGCGCGCCAGTATCCTTTAACATCGCGAAATCCCCGGTCCGGCCGACTCCGAAGCGGAAATCGTCCCCTATTACCAAGGCCTGCACGCGCAGGGCTTTGACCAAAATGTCGTCAATGAACGCCAATGCCGAAAGGCTCGCCAAGCGCGTGTCAAAGCGCAACACCAACACCATGTCCACCTGGGCGTGACGAAGGGCACGGAGCTTTTCGGACAGACGCATAAGGCGTGGCCTCAGCTCCGTGCCCTGAAAATACTCCTGGGGTTGCGGCTCAAAGAGCATGACGAGGGTGGGCGCGCGAAAAGCCGAAGCCCGCTCCCGCAGAGAGGCGATGAGGCGCCCATGTCCACGGTGAAACCCGTCGAAATTGCCAATCGTGGCCACAGCGCCCCAATGCCGTGGTCGGACGTTATAAAGCCCTCGAATACACTCCATGATAGCGCTAACCGAAAACCCGAAAGCTTAACGTATCGCCTAGAAAGGGTCTAGGCGCCATAAGAAATGAGCACAGGGTGCGCCGCTGGACCACGTACTCTCTTTATGCAAGCAGTCCGCGGCAGCCAGAGACATCGCGCGCCACACTCGAAAGAAGAGGTAAAGTCAGCATGCCCAGTCCGGGTCGAGCTCTTCAATGACATCGCGTAGCGGCCGGCGAGTGGTGTAGTCTTCTCGATAACCGTGATAGTACCCGAGTTTCAACTCCGGGAACCGCCAACAGAGGTAGCCGTCGCCGGTATCGAAATCGACCAACCAGAGCCCCTTCACCACAACTCCAAGGCGCTCCATCTTGGCCACCCAGCGCTTCACAACGCGCTCGTACTGCTCTTCGGCCTGATAGAGGTTCGGACTCCCCGAGGGAAGAGTGGCCAATAAGCGCCGCAAAGGCTCGAGTTCGCGATAAGACGCGTAGGTAATTCGGCGTATCAGAGGGAACAATTCCTCAGCCTCTGCGAGCGTAAATACGCGCGCATCTTCTGGTGAACCGATCTGCCACATTGCTGCTTTCATCAACCGATATTCCCGCCTATCGACTTCAACCGTAACGCCTGGGGACGCACCCCCATAAGCCACATTACTGTACCATATACGCTCAAGCCGACGACAATCCACCCGCCCAGAATCAAGGCCCGGCGCCCCCCCGAGAGAGCGAGAAAACTGCTGATCTCGGTCCCTGCGTGCCACAACACGAGAACCATAATGGCGCTCGCGCAACCCACTTGGACCCAGAGCCGTCGCCAGCCCGGGTGTGGCTGGTACACCCGGTTCTTACGTAAACCGCGGTATAAGAGCCAAGCGTTGAGGCCACCCGAAAGCGAGGTCGCCAAGGCCAACCCAGCGTGGGCAAGCGGCCATATCAAAATCCCGTTCAAGGCCATGTTGGAGACCAATGCTATGCTACCCACCTTCACCGGGGTTCGGGTATCCTGGCGCGCGTAATAACCTGGCGCCAGCACCTTGATGAGCACAAAGGCCGGCAAGCCGAGCGCAAAGGCGATGAGCGCACGCCGCGTCATCATGGCATCAAAGGCCGTGAAGGCCCCGTAACGATAGAGCGTGATAATAATGGGCGCCGATAACACGATGAGAGCGGCCCCCGCCGGAACGGCGATCACAACGACCCAGCGCAGGGCCCAATCCAGGGTCGCGCCAAAATCCTCCATGGATGCCTTGGCGTGCTTGGCTGACAGATGCGGCAAAATGACCGTGCCTAAAGCCACGCCGAATATCCCTAAAGGAAACTCCAGGAGACGATTGGCGTAATAGAGCCAAGAGATGCTCCCGGTCGCCAGAAAGGAGGCCAAGACGGTATCGACGACAAGATTGATCTGGGCAATGGACGACCCGAAAATGCCCGGCACCATCAAGTGAAATACTCGCCGCACACCGGGATGGCGAAAGGAATACTTAAATCGCGGTAAAAGCTTATAGTGATGCAAAAACGGAATCTGAAACAAAAGCTGTAAAACCCCACCCACGAAAACCCCCCACGCGACCGTCACGGCGGGATCGGCGGTGTGCGGCGCTATGACGCCGGCTGCGACAATAAGACTCAGATTCAAGAGCACGGGGGTAAAGGCCGCCGCCGCAAACCGCCCGCGGGTATTCAGCATGCCCGCCGCCATAGCGACTAGCGAAATAAAAAAGAGATAAGGAAACGTGATGCGCAGTAAGGTCACAGCCAGGTCATATTTGGCAGGATTCGCCAAAAAACCAGGGGCCAACACAAAAATCACGGCCGGAGCGGCTAACACCCCGACTACGGTGACCATGAGCAAAACCAGGGTAAAGGTACCCGCCATGTGATCGGCGAAGACCTGCGCCCCATCGCTGTCTACAGAGCCCGACTCCTTGTGCCAATAACTCGCGAAAACGGGCACAAAGGCTTGTGAAAAGGCCCCTTCACCAAAGATGCGGCGTAAGAAACTCGGGATCCGGAAGGCCACGAAAAAGGCATCAGCGAGTGCTGTCGTCCCTAAAAGGCGCGCAAGTAGGATGTCCCGAGCAAAGCCCGTGATCCGTGAAATGA
>JAJYPQ010000194.1 GCA_021795255.1 Pseudomonadota bacterium | reverse complement strand
GCAGGCTGCATTTTCATATTCACCGATAGCTGGCGGCACCTATTTAAATCAGCCCCTGTTTTTGAATTCCCCTGGCGGATCCAGCACCAAGCACCATGTGCTTGTACCGGGTAATGCGGGTGGCGCCAACCCGTTGATTGGATAAGTTACCGAGAACGCAAGGGGTGGGAATATGGCTGCGAGTCAAGAAAGTCTTAACCGATCACCGGAGAGCGAAAACCCTGGTGCGAGTGACGCGCCCGGTGGGTGTTCTGCAGAAATCGTAGAATTGGAAAAAGAATTGGCGGATCGCCGCTTGCCAGAGGCGTTAACGCGGGCTGGGATGCTGTTGCGTGCCTATCCTCGGGATCCCGAGGTATTGGCGGCGTGCGGGGAGGTTTTTCTCCAGGCCGGGCAGTGGGCTGTGGCGCGGGATGCCTTTCGTGGTGCCTTAGCGCTGGGTGGGGATAATGCAAAATGGCAAGGGGCAGCCGGGCGTGTTGCCTTATTGTTGCATGACTGGGTGGGTGCCGAAGCCCACTTGCGTCGCGCGTTGGTGGAAAATCGCGACGATGTTGATCTCCAGATACATTTGGCAATAGCTCTTCTCGAAATGGAGCGGCCCCGGCAAGCTCAGACGGTGCTTATGCGCGTGGCACGGCTAGCACCAGAGCGCGCTGATACTTACCGTTTGTTAGGGCGGGCTGCGCGGCTCGTAGGTCGTTTGGACGAAGCTCTGGCGCATTTTCGAGCGGCTATCGCGCGGGCGCCCGATTACGGGCCTGACTATGCGCAATGTGGGGATATATTACAGGAATTGGGGCGCCTGGGAGATGCGGTAAGAGCATACGAAGCAGCCAGCGAGGCGCTACCCAATAATGCGGAGATATGGATTCAGTTGGGGTCGTGTTTTCACACAATGGGTGTTGTGCCAGAGGCCGAACGGTGCTACAGGGAAGCGTTGCGGGCCAACCCAGGATACCCAGAGGTATATGTGGCGTTGGGGAATACGTGCGGTGATACCGGCCGAGTTAGTGAAGCTTGGAATTTTTTGCGGCAGGCGCAGCAAGCGTACCCAGGCTACTTGCCAGCACGGATCGCTGAAGCAACGTTGTTCGAACGTATTGGGCGAGATATAGAGGCCGCAGGACGGCTTGCCGTTCTCCGTCAAGAGTTTCCAGAACGTCCACCGCTCTTGTTGTTGGCCGCTCGGCTTGCTAAAACCACAACGGAGCGTCAGTCTGCACTGACAGATCTGGCGGCGTGCTTGGCAGACGTTCAAAAACGTGGATCGAGGGATCTTGAATCCCTGGTACGATTCGCAATGGCGCAACTTAACGATCAACTGGGTCGGCCCGCGGAGGCGTTTGGACACTTTCAAGCGGGAAACGCGTGGCGCCGTTTGGTCAAACCCTATACTCGTGATTCAATTATGGAAGAGTTCGCGGTTCTGCGTGGCACATTTAGTCAGGAACATGTAATTGGTTTCCCATCCTACCAGACCGTACCGAGGCGACCGATATTCTTAGTCGGTATGCCTCGATCGGGTACATCGCTTGGAGAACAGATCCTTGCGAGCCACCAGGATGTGTTTGGTGCGGGCGAGTTAAATACATTGAATCGCTTATTCATGGAGAAATGGCAACCATCACGACAGGGCGATAGGGAGGGAACGCAAAGGTTATTGGATGTTGATTATCTGAAGGCCTTAAGCGACATCTACTGGGAGGCGCTCCCTGAAGCGGCGCGCCAATCGGTACGGGTCACCGACAAGATGCCGCACAATTTCCGCTATGTGGCTTTGATCCGCGCGTTATTCCCGGAAGCGAAGATCATTCATTGTCGCCGCAATCCTCTCGACACTTGTCTCTCCTGTTTTATGCAGAACTTTGCCGAAGGCAACGCCTATAGCCACGACCTCGCCGATTGCGGCTTCTTCTACCGTCAGTACGCCGCTCTCATGGATCATTGGCGGTCAGTATTCAAGGAGTCATTTTTCGAACTCCAGTATGAAACCTTGGTGAGCGACCCCGAATCCACGGTCCGTAAGCTTTTGGGGTACTGTGATTTGGAGTGGAATGACGCTTGCCTGCGCTTTCATGAAAACAAGCGCGTGGTCCATACGGCGAGCTACAAGCAGGTACGCGAACCGTTCTATACCCGTTCGATCGGACGGTGGCGACATTATGCGGCCTATCTGGCGCCGCTCGTCGAGGAATTGGGGGATCTGGTGTCAGAAGAGGACCGGGCCTTTGTCCTTGCCGCAGCCGAAAAGGAAGGAAAACCGCAGGACAGGGCGTCCGCAGCGGCCGGGGGATAGAGCCTATGGTCCTCAAAGGGTGGGGCCGGTGGGCGTGGAGTCTTTTGGCCTTCTCTGTGAGTCTCGGGGCCTTCCCGGTGGCGCACGCCTCTATGAGGAGCAGCCAACTCCCCCGCATTCTGCATGTCACGCGTCTGTGGCACGCTGGGGACGAAGGGCAGGGCATACGAGTGGGGGTGATCTCCGGGGGTGCTAGCAATCTTCGGGTCTTGGCCCGCAGCGGGATCTTGCCAGCCGACGTGGTCCGCTTTGGGCGGGGGCGCGGCGATGAGGGCGATTGGATGATGCAAGTGGTCCATGACATCGCCCCGCGTGCCCGCTTGGCGTTCTGCCCTGGCGGTGCCCCTCAGCGCACGGTCGCCTGTGCTAGGCGCCTTATCGATCGTTTCCACGCGGCCATCGTGGTCGACGACATCAACCCCCAGCCGGTCTTCTTTGCCCCGACCGCCAAGGCGCGAGGCTATGCTCAGCTTTTGCGTCATCATCCCCAAGTGCTCTTCTTCACGGGGGCTGGGAACAATGGGGGCGGATATGATGAGACATCTTGGCACGCAAAGCGTGTCCGGGTGGGTAGACAGTGGCGCTATGCCGAGACGTTTGGTACAGCCGCTCGCCCTTATGCGCGTCTGTGGGTGCCGCCGGGCGCGCAGGCTGTGGTGCTCCTGGGCACAAATGGACGCGCCGCACGCCTTGGTCGCTGTCTGAGCGAAGCCCCAGCGACCCGCCTTCTCGTGACGAATCGGGTGGGGCGCGTATTAGGGCAAGCCTTTCGCGACTGCCCGGCGGTCTCGGTTCGCTTACGCAATCATCGGGGGCGCATGGCCCGCTGGCGTATCTATATCCTGCGCACGCACCGATCGTGGCCAGAGGGCGCCATCAAGCTTGTGGCGATGCGCACGGGGCTTGGGGTGAGTCCTTTGCGCTTGTCTCCGCATACCAACGGCGGTGCGGGCAACTCCGCGACCAGTCCTGGCCTTATGGCCGTGGCGGCTGTGGACCCCAATAGCGGCGATCAGGGGCGTTATCTGCCGGAGGCCTACGCCAACGGCGGACCGCAATGTCTGGATTATACCGGCCACCAGAGTCGCCGTGATCGGCCGCCCAGTCCCGTGTGTGTCCATCAACCCGTGTTTGCCGCCCCTGACCGCACGCTGGTCGCCATGCTCGCACACACGACTCAGGGCTATCGCTATCGACCGTTTTCGGGCGATTCGGCCGCCGGTCCGGCGGCCGCTGGGGTGGCGGCCTTGCTGCTCTCGGCCTCGATTCCGGCCCAGCGCATTGAGTCCTTACTGAAAGCCACAGCCCGCCCGCAACAGTCCGAGAGACCCTGGGACCCGCGCACGGGCCATGGACTTATTGATGCCGATGCCGCGGCCGTCGCAGCCGGCGTCCTGGCCGCCGGGCACCACACGCCCCGATCGGCTCCTATCGCTTGGCGCAGAAACCGCAGCGCTCTGCGTTATGATCAACAGCTGTTGCCGGCCGCACGGGCGGGCGATCGAGCGGCGGCCCGCGCGCTGAAACGCCGCGCCGAGGCCGGAGACGCCATCGCGCAGTCGCTCTTAGGGACCCTCTATAATCGCGGCTGGGGCGTGGGGATGGACCCCCGGGCCGCACACGCGTGGTGGACACGGGCCGCCCGTGCCGGTGTGATCAATGCTCTTTATAACCTCGGGGTCACTTGGTCAGTGGGGCGGGGGGCTACGGCTGATCCGACACAGGGCTATGCCCTGATGCGCGCGGCGCAGCTGCGGGGGTTCTCGTTTCCCGGCATGAGCACCACCCTGCGACACTTTCGCGCGCTCCTTGGTGCTCATGCGCGTCTGCGCGCGGGCCGTCTGGCGCGCCAGTATGGGGCAGACCCGGCCAACATCCCATGAGCCCATGGTGAGAGTACGACGCAGGGCCGTCTTCAAGGGCCGAAGACCGGCATGACGGCGTATGGGATGGTCCGTGCGCTCATGGTGACGCTCGCGCTGGCAGCGCCACCCGTAGTAGGGGCCACACGTCTTTCTGGGACGCACACCGCCCCTCCCTTACCGTTCGCGACCGCCTTACGCCGAGCACTCCGGCACGCCGAGACGATCCAAGCCGCCGAAGGGGCCTTGACCCAAGCCCACGGTCAGCATCTCACGGCGCTTGCGGCCTTCCTGCCGACCTTGTCGGTGAGTGATGACGAACAGCTCTATTCCCCCCTAGGATCCCAATCCTCGACCTTCATCGCGGGGACCCTCGTCTCGACCCGCGGGCGCTTCTACGACAACGCGGCCACGGTCAGCGCCCAATGGAATCTCTTCGATGGAGGTAAGGACGTGGCGGGCTTTCGGGCGGCTAACGATACGCTGCGGTCGGCTGATAGGGGTTTGGAGTCGGCGGTCAATAAAACGCTCGTGAAGGTCGTGGGGGCCTATGAGGCCGTGGCGGCCGATCAGGTGCGGGTCCGTCTAGATGCCCGAATTGTCTCCTGGGATCGCCAGGCCGTGGCGCTCACCCAGAAACGCTATCGGCACCTGGTGGCGAGTCGACTCACGGTTCTTCAGGCGCTACAGCAATTGATCACCGCCCAAACCACCGCCATCAACGACCGCACACAAGAGGCGGAGGATCGCGAGACGCTGGCGCGGGCCATGGGGATGGCGGACATGCATTCTTTGCGCGTGGCGGAATCTCTCCCCGCACCGCGAAACATCCCGCTCACCGCACAGATGCCCCGGTGGGTTCCGTCGGTGATAAGCGCGCGAGCCAGCTGGCAGGCGGCCCGGGAAAATGTCGGTGTCGCCGAAGCCGGCTATTGGCCAACCTTGGCTGTGACCGGCCAATATAATTGGTTGGGCCTCAATCCGGGAAGCGCCAAGACGGCCTTCACGCAGACGCAGGGCAGCAACTACACCGTGGGAGTCACCTTGTCCTGGACCCTGTTCCCGCTGATCAATACGGGCGGGGGCATAGAATCCGCCGAGGGTCAGGCCTTTGTCGCGGAAGGCCGTTACCGGCATGCCCAAGTCATCGCGCGTCACCGCTGGCAAGCCGCGTACAGTCTCTACCACACCGCGCAGGCGAACGTGCGTGCCGCGGCAAAAGCCGTGCGCTGGGCGCGGGAGACCCTTCGCCTCACGAATGCCCGTATCCGCGGTCAACAAGATAGCGCACTGGCCCTGGCCCAAGCCGAGGTGGCGCGTCTTCAGGCCCTGACAACCGAACGGGTGGCCGTGCTCTCGCAAATCCTCACGGGATGGAAACTCCTGCGCGCCGCCGCACCACGCCACTTTGCCTCGCGGCTCTTTCGGGTCGCGCAGGGGTCGGCGCGGGCCCCTCACGGTTGAAAGGAACGAATGGGATCTCGGGTGAGGCACCGGGCCCACATGACGACTGAAGCCAACATTCTCTGGACGTAAGGTGTCCACGAAAGTGGGCAAGGTCAGTTCCGCGGGATGGCTCAGCCCCTCCATACCTCATCGCTTACGGGCCACGGTGAATAGGTGAGAGAGCAGGGCAAGATAGAGGTGAATGGTATGGGGGGCCGCGCCTTCGGACTCTTTCTCTTTGGTTGCGAGTACCGCTGCGATGTCTTTGCTGCGTAGGGAGGCCAAGGAACGCGGCCCCAACACGGAGTCCTGCCACCAACGGATCGTATCGACCTCGCGGTTGCCGAGCTTCTTCTTACTGCTGATCTCGCGGGTGTAGCAGTCAAGGGCTTTAGTGAGTTGTGGTCTCGGCCTCGGCGCGGGAGACGAACACGCCTCGCTCTATCTCGCTTTCCATTTGGCGGACCCAGGCCTCGGCCCTGACCTTGGTCATGAAAGTCTGGGATTGGATGGGGTACCCACGTGGTCGAATGCGGGCACGCCATTGAAGGTCGCCACGTTTTTGGATGGTCGCCATGGCTGTTTGCTCACGGACTACGTATGAACCCAGTGGACCAAAAAATCAAACTGGGTTAGAGGTTTTTTCAAAAAAACCTTTGTAACACATTGTTTTTACTGGTGCCCGAGGCCGGACTCGAACCGGCACATCCTTACGGACGAGGGATTTTAAGTCCCTTGCGTCTACCTATTCCGCCACTCGGGCAAAGCCCGGGAAGACTAGAGCTTCTCGGGGCGAATGGCAACCCGAAATGTTGAGTGTGAAATGTTGAGTGGCGACCTCAGCCCATCCTCTTCAAACCCCCCCCAAAAAAACCCCGGCAAGCCGGGGTCAAGATGACGCCAGGAAGGGCGTTATTGGGAGGACTGATAGGCCCCGAGGTCATAAGACCCACTGGTGGGACGAGCGACCCCGTTAAAGTCATGGGTCACCGACGGGAGCACGATCCCGGCATTGAGGGCCGGGCTATTGGCATTCAGCGTCAAGGTCGTGGTGCTCGCGTAGGAGGGGTTGGCGACCAGTGAATACTTATCAAGCCCGGTGGCCTGCTGCCAGGCCGCAAAGGCCATGCCATAGATGTTCTTATCGTCCCACTCGAAGGTCACGCCATTGGGGTTGAAGTACATATTGTGATCAATATGCAAGGTGGCGTAGTTGGTCATGGCGTGCGGGGCGATCACCTCGGCTGGCCGGTTGGTCAGGTTATAGAGCACGTTGTTCCGGATGTAGACATTGGTCCCGGCCTGACCGAGGGCCGACTCGTTGGAGATCATGATGCCGCCATGACGCGCTATCGCGGTGTTGTAGCAGGAGTTATTGTAGATCTCGGCGTTATACGACGAGGACTCGGCCAAACACGCGCTCTGGTCGTTGGTGATGACGTTGTTTTTGACGATGCTGTTGTAGGACTCGTAGGTCT
>JAJYPQ010000193.1 GCA_021795255.1 Pseudomonadota bacterium | reverse complement strand
TTGGCCCCGGAGGGTTTTGCGATATTCACGATTCCGAGGACCTTGTTGACGTGCCCCTGCATGTCGGCTGCCGCCCCAAGGGCGCTCGTGCCACCGCCAATCCACTTCAGGACCTGATCAGGTAGGACTGTCATGACCTTGACGGCATGCAAGGACACGAAGGTCAACATCATTACCAAAACGAGGACCAGCCCATCGGCCTCCAGGGCCTGCGTCATCGACTGCGTGCCGTTCAGGTAGGCCGAGGCGTAACCCAGGAAGGAGATCCCGATCAGCCAGGCCGCCGCCTCCATGAGCGCCATGGCGAGGAAGGCGCCGATCGTGATCAGGATCGGGCGCAGGACGAGCCCTGCGATCATCTGGTAGCCCAACTGGGCGCGTTGGGGCGCCCAGCCCTCGCCCTCGAACGAGACGTGCGCAGCGGCCCACAAGGGCGCGGCCACCATGGCCTCGGCGACCATGAGCAGCCAACCCATGGCGGCTGACAGGAAGGCGATCAAGGGCAGGGCGGGGAGCAGGATACCGAGCACGAACCCGCCGGCGAGGAATATGAAGATCAGCGTGGCGGCAATCGCCAAGAAACCGCTTACCAGCTTAGAGATCACGGCGGATACGGCCGATCCGAGAGGCCCGAGGGCCGCGGCTCCCGCGGCGGCCGCCGCCCCACCACCCAGCATGCCGCCCACCTTCGCGCCGACCCATATCAAAATGAGTCCGCCGGCAATCGTCAGCATCAGCTGACCCGCCTCCATGAACATGATGAGCGGGTTGCCAGACGACAGCGCGTTCGCGGCGCCAGTAACGGTCTGATGGGCACTACCCCATCCACCACTGGAGCCGACAAAGACGCTCATGATGACTTCCACGGGCACCATGAAGACGCGCGACACGAGGTCGCTGGCGTCGCTCTTTACGTCACTCCACATGCGCCCCAAAAAGCCCTGGCTCTGGTTGGTTCGTGACGTAGCGCTCATAAGCCGCCCCAGGGCGGTCGTCGGGTGACTGCCGATGGCCGTCGCCTGGCGGATGACGATCGCGCCGCGTGAGGCCTGGGCAAGGCCTTTGGTGGTCGGCATCGAGACCGAGGTATGCGGCGAGGCCAGGTTGTGGTCGGACTGGTCGAGCCGTGCCAGGTTGAGCCACAGCCCGCCGATCGTCAGCCAGCCCTCTTTCTCGACCACGTTGACGATGTGCTGCATGTTCGCCCGTCCGGCGAGCATGCGCAGGATGCCGCCGCTGGCCTGATCGACGGGGGCATCAAAGGCCGCCGATGCCTGGGCGAAGGTCGCCTCGGCGGCTGCTACCTGGCCGACGCTGGGGGCCTTGGGCGCCGGCGGCGTGGTGACCGGCACGGTGGCCCCGCCGGCGACCGCCTGGGGCGCTGGCGTGGCGCCCGAGGGGAACGCAGGCGATGGTAGGACCAGATCGCCGGTCGTCGAGGATATCGGCGCACGACCCGACCCGAGCAGACCGGCCAGGGGCGCGGTATCGGCGGCCGCCGCCTGAATCCCTTGCTGTTCGGCATTGGCCATGAGGTTCTGCGTCTCGCGCAGCGAGGACGGGTTACTGACCTCGCCCAGCAGGCCGTTGGTCCAGCCGTGAGAGGGAAGGTTGAGCGGCACGCGAAAGCCCACCCCGCCGCAGATGTCGTCTGTCGTGGGGACCTGCGTCGCCTTCCAGTTCTGCGGGTCCTTGATGTGGACCCATTGGTACTGGGTCTCGTCGGTCGAGCTACCCGACGTGAAGGAGTGGGTCCAGATGTTCGCGCCGGTCGGGGCGACCAGTTGCTCGGTTGTGTCGCCATCCGCTTCGTTCGTGATCAGTTCATCGACATACCACTGCGTCGGCGTAGCCTTGGCTGGGTTGTAGTTGTCGATCTGTGCGCCGGCGTGGGCGTTGTAGTACGCGGCGCAGGCCTGGCCTGCGAGCAGCCCCTCGGCGATCTGGCGGCCCGCGGGAGGTGACGGGGCGACCACGGCCGGACGGCTCACGAACGCGGAGATCATGACATCGGCCGCGCGGTTCGCGACCCCCATCCCCGCCATGGTGGTCCAGAGCACCATGGCCTGGACCAGGGAGTAGCCGCCGAAGACGGGCATTAGGGCCCCACCGCCGATAATGACGCGGACCGGTGCCCAGAACACGGACCCGTTCCGCCCCATCCATTCCCCCCGGTTGGCGGTGTGCAGGATGCCGGTCAGCGACCCAAAGATGGTCATCAGCGCGACGATCAACAGGATGCCGGTATTCATCACCCCGAAGCCATCGGCCAGGACGCTGCCCGCACCGGAGACGTTCGTTTGCTGCGCCTGGGACGAGGAAGAGGAAGAGGTACCTCCCGAGAGGGTCAGCCCGCCGGATGCGATCGTGGTCACCTCGGGGCCGAAGATCCGCTGCAGCAGGGAGTAGCCGATGTCTTGGGGGGCGAGCGGATAGAAGACCACGCCAAAGAGCGAGCCGGTGCCCGACCCGGGCGCGAGCGATGGCATGGACAGGGAATTGCCGCCGCCGGACGCGGGGGCGTATGTCCCCGCCTGCGCCATCGGCGGCGGGGCCGGGGCGGCGCCGGCAAAGGCCGGGGCGGACAGGGCGGAGCCGACCAGCAAGAGCAAAGCCGCGGCCAGTGTCGTGACGGATTTGTGGGTCATTGCGCTCTCCTCTGGGAGGACTCGGCCTGGATGGGAATATCCAACAATTCGGCCGACTGCCAGTCCCGGGCGGCCACGGCCGCGGCGAGCGCGGCGTCCAGATCGTCGCCACCGACCTGGATCAAAAAATCCTCGGCCCTCTTAATGGCCGCCGCGCAGGCCTCACCCGTGTCTATCATCTTCACGGCGGCCTGGGCCTGCCAGATTTCAACCTCGCACTGGAACGTGCGTTGCACCCAGTCAACAATGATCGTGGCCACGTCATCTGTCTGTTGCATAAAAAGCCTCCAAGATCCCTATACCATTAGGGGCTCATCGGAAATGCGTTACTCGTCGCGCTCCTGCTCGTCCTCAGGTTCCTTCTCCTCTTGCTGCCCCTGCCGTTCCGTGACTGTCATTATTGGTTGGGTGGGGACGGCGGCCGGACTTGGGGACGCGTCGCCCACCAACCCCAGGATCTTGGCCGCCAACCCGGCGCCGGGTAGCGCGACGTCGAGGACGTGCTCCAGCATGCCGCCGGCCAGGTGCTCGCCTGGTGTCTCCTGCTCGGCCTGCTGGCCGGGAATAGTGGGCAGGTCGGGGTCCTGTGCCATGACGGTGGTCGTCGTGGTTGTCTCCTGCTCGGGCTTTTTCTCGTCGGCGGTTTGCTCCCCGGTTTTGGGGAGCGCGCCCGCCAGCTGCGGGGCCACGGTCGGAGGATTCTTGCCCCATGCCGGCGGCTTGTACCCCGGGGCGATCCAACGGGCATCGACGATGGGCTCGCGCAGATTGATTCTGGGTGTTAGCGGCCACCTAAGCACGGCCGCCTCACCGCCGGCCAGCATTAACGCCATCGTGCCCAACAGATTTCCCCGCCGATCTTTTTGCATGCCGAGTTCCTGACCGAACATCGATGGCAGCAGGACCGGTTCCCGGACCCTTTGCCAAGAGGCGTTATGCTGGCCACCGGCATCACTATGGCTTTGCTGCGACACTTGATGCTGGTACCGATCGACCTCCCGCTCACCCAACAGCTTCGACGCCCACTCCTGATCTGCTTCCGCCCCGAGCTTGCCGATAATTTTCACGTCACACTGGCCTTCCCATATCTGCGCCGTGTCCCGAGAATACGTCTCCCTCACCGAGGCGAGTGTTTGGAATCCGAGCACAACGCGCACCCCCTTGGAGCGCAGCGTTGTGAGGGCCCGAGTGATACTGGGGACGCGCCCAGCCTCTGGCGCTTCGTCGACACACAACCAAATCCTTCGCTTCTCCGGCGCCGTGTCGGCAAAGCCACCGCACTGCCTCACCACTCGCTCTATGACGGACGCCGCGTAGCCCTGGCTCATCTCAAGAGACTGCTCGCCCCGGAACCCCAGCACGACAGTGTTGGGCGTTTTGCCCGCGAGCCATTCACGGACACTCCAGGCCGGGTTGGCTTTCATGTCGTTGGCGCTGACACCCAGATGGATTAAGGTTGTAAACGCCGACACGATCTGGGAAAGGAAGCCCATGGTCGTTCTGTTCGGACCTTCGGCGTCCTCACCGCCTAGCAACATTATACAAAGCGGCGCTTCTCGAAGCGTTAACGCTTTCAACCGCTCAAAATCCGCCAGTGCGGCCGCGCATTCATAGGCCAAGTGGTCTAGGCCCCACTTCTCCCCGAACCTGGTCTGGAGATCGACAATCATGCCGGCGACAAGCGCGCGCGAACCTTGGATCCACATTGGATCGCTTTTCGATCCACCGGGAGGCTCCTGGATGAGCGTCACGGCCAACGCCTGCGCCTCCAGCGGCGTGCGGATATCGCGCCCTAGAATCCATCGGCTGGATCGTGCGTCGGTCGGAGACAAAAGCGTGAACGGCTCGGGGACCTTTTGGGTGAAATCGCCTTTCGAGTCGAAGATCAACACGCGGTCTTGTCGCAAAATCGCCTGTTCAATCCACGGCCAGAGGATGGTCGTCTTCCCGGCGCCCGTGCCGCCCACAACCATAGCGTGGTGCGTTTCCTGCCGCGCCGAAATCTGAATCTTGGGATGGATGCAAATGCCGGGAACCTCGCTCTTGCCGGGCCGCAATGCACGGGCAATCGCTTTGGGATCGCGGTGCAGAACAAAACCCCTGACGTGCCGCTCGGCCTCGACGGTCAACAAGCGCCAGGCGCCGATCCCGGCGCCCATGGCCGCCAAGGCGGCGGTTGCCGCTGGGACATACCCCGCCCACCCCCATCGAGCGGGGATGAGGCCCCAATGGACCACGACCTGCCAGAGCACCAGCGGCGGGTAGGTGCGGCCGGCCAGCGCCCAAAGCGTTGCCTCGGCACCGGCGATCCAGCCGCCGATGGCGGCTAGGACAGCGGTGACGACCGAAAGCTCCGTCCTCATCCCATGCGAATTTGGATCGTTGACTGGCATATAAGAGACTCCGTTTATTGGATCGTGCGTTTTCGGTCATCTTCCCAAGCCGCCTGTAAATCCAGCGAGTTAAGCTCGACGACGCGCTTAACCCCACCTGGCGCGGCGCCACAGGCGACCGTGACGGCCTCCAAAAAAATCGGCCAGCTGTGCCAACCGCAAAGTTTAAAAAGCTCCTTGACCTCTTCCGTGTCGTACCTGTTCTTGGCGTCGCTCATCGTGTACCTCCTTAAAAAGACAATTCACTTCCACTATTAGGGGCTCGGTGGAAATTGATTTTCCGAAACGGGAAAATCAAAACGCCTGTCTGCCTCACATCTCCATCTCGAAATCTTGCTCGCGCTGCTGCTGACGTGGCCCCGCCGCAGGTTCCTGCGGCTCAAGCTCTGAGGCCACCGCCCTTAACTTGTCCATCTCGGCGGGAGCGAGGGCTGACAGCACGCCCTCTTGTTCCCAGCGTGCCAGCCAGCCCAGATCGGGATCGCCGGCACGGGCACGGACCAAGCGCGCGGCCCGTGCCGTCGCCTCAAGCTCTGCCTCCTCCTCCCCGTCGCCGCCGGTTTCCCACTCCGCCTCGGCGGCGGCTTGGGCATCGTCGCGCGCCTGCCAGACTTTCTCACCAGCCGAGCGGACCGCAGGGTCGGGATGGGACCGCAGGGCCTCTAACAAGCGATCGTCTTCCCGCCAGCGCGCCATCTCGCGCGCGTCCAGTGCCTCCAGCAAAGCATTCTCTTGCGCCTCAGTGACCTCCGCGAGAACGGCCTCCCGGGCGGCATCGAGGGGCGCGGTCTCCTTGGCCTTCGCCGCTTTCTCAGTGGCGTCCTTGGCCGTTTCGCGCTCGGCGACCTTTGCCCAGGATTGTTGCAATGCCTTAATGTTGTCGGTAAAGATGTGCAGGAACCACCGTTCCCGTGAGCAGGCCACATACGCGAGGTTTGCGGTCGCGCGCTTGGACGACATTCCGGCGACCATGGCGCGATCGACTGTGCGCCCCTGGGATCTGTGGACCGTGACGGCCCAGCCGTGGTCGAGCGTGTGGGTTTTGTCGGCATCGAGGGTAACGATCTTGCCGTCGTCTTTTCGTATCTCCACCTTACCATCACCAGATCCGGTAACAGTTCCAGTTTCATTGTTCTGGAAACCGTTTCCTAGATTATTCTCCGTAAACACGACGCGATCGCCCACGGCCAAGTCGAGACCGCGCTTCGTATAAAGGCCGGTCTCCTTGGGGTTCAGGTCGCGCGGCTTGAAGGTCTTCTCCTCGCCTTCGCGATTGCGCGCCGTCACGATGTTTCGCGTCGGATCGCTGGCTGTGATGGTCCAGTCCACGACCTTCTTAGAGCGCCCACGCCCCTCTGGCACGCGCATGACCATCCCAATTTTGTAGTTGATAGCCTCGCGTCGTTGCGCCTTCGTGCACTGACTCTTATCCAGCGCCGTTACGGTAACGGACGCCACTTGCCGATCGCCTTGCAGACCCTCTTTGACGCGCATGTTGATAGCGCGGCGCATTTCATTCGTGGCGGCCAGCACCAGTGTTTTGTCGCGCTCGGATGGCGACAGTTCGAGATACGCGGTGGCGGTTTCGCGGGCGATCGCCTGGACGCGGACGGCTTGTGGAGCGAGCTTACTGGCGCCCTTGTCATCATCGAGCCCAAGCCGTTTCGGAGCATACTCATCCAGCCACTGGCGTACCGTCCGAAAATCTGTGGCGGCCAAGGGTGGCAGGTCCTGCCCCTGATCAGCCGCCTTGTCGCGCAGCTTGGAAACATACAGCACCATATCCTCGGTGGCCTCCTGAACATCCTGCCGCTGGGCGGCGGGCTCTGGGGCGACCTTGGCAGCCTCATAGTCGGCGTCCGTCACGGCGACGGATGTCATGAACGGCTCCGCGAGCGTGACCGCCTCTTTGGTACGACCGTCCGCGAAGGCCTGGGCGACGGCGAGAAGGGCGGGGTCTTTCTGCCTGTTAATCTCGGTGATCTCGGAGAAGCCGATCACCTTCTCCTTCATCATTTGCATGAAGGGTGACCCCGCCTCGACGGC
>JAJYPQ010000192.1 GCA_021795255.1 Pseudomonadota bacterium | reverse complement strand
GGAAATGGATAGTCTTTCAGTGTCGCCGGTTTAACGCGCATCAACGACCCGCCGACACCAGAGGCATTGGCCGCAAGAAAATCACGAACGGCATCTAGCCTTAGAAAATAGGTCAGATACTTCGGCTCGAAAGCGGCATTAGGCGGAAACGTGATCCACTCTGTGGATGCGATCTTCTGATGTACGGTATGTAACGAGACAACCCAGGAACGATTGATCCGTGGATTGATCTTGGAGAGAAGCACCGTGCCCCCATCGACGATCTGCTTGTTGGAACCAATGTCACTGCCTTTTACAATTTCCGGTGCGCCTGTATCGAAACTCGGCACGCTGTACAGCTCAAAAGTCGTATCCGGCGTTTTGGTAGGCACGATACATCTGGTGCGGGTAGCGACAAATTCACCAAGCGTACTGAGCGTGCAGCCCACCATATTCTTGTCATGTCGCGCTGCTTCTGCTGCTCTCGTCATGCCGCCAACGTCTCAGTCAATTCTTCAATAATTTCATTCAGCCTGTTCCCGAACAGCTGGTGCACCTTGCCGAGCCCACCGTGTTGCGAGAATGGTGCGTACTCGAAATCGTCGGACTCAATACCGAGATTCGCGGCGATGTGGTCGCGAATCATCCCCAACCAATACCTTTGCTCGTCAGTGAACTTCCTACCGGCACCCTCCTCGCTCGCAAGCCACGCGTTGAAGTTGGCGTTGACCCGCTCGGGGAAGGGAATGAGTTCGTTATCCTGGTGGATGGCAAAGCGCACAAGTGATACGAGGTCAGTAAGGATGCGTCGACCGGAAGCGCCCCTGACCTTAGATTTTTCCAAGGCGGCGTATGCGCTCCAGAGCTGAGATTCGGTCCACAGGTACGGTGGCTTTTCTATGGCCGCGGCAAGTTCCTTTACGGCCTCGAAGGTGAGGCGCTGCTTATAAGGTTTGGTGTAAAGCACTTGCAGGGCGGTAATTTCGTCCTTGTGGTCTTTGATGAACAGCTCAAAGGACTGGACCATCCCTTTGGCGCGGTCTAGGGCATCCTGGGAGAAGCCACTTTCGAGCACGTCATCGGCGCTGACATTGTCGATAGTGATTTCGCTCTTTTTCCTGATGTCTACAAGCAAGCTCCGAAGGGCTGGGTCGTACAGCGGCCGGACGGCATCGAGCCGCGCCTTTCGGGCCTGGTCTTCCCCGGCCTCACTAGGCAGGGGCTCGGGATAAGTGTCCGGGTCCAAGGACTCGATGATGCGATGAGCAAGGTCTTGGAGGCCGTAGCCGCCGCTTGCCTTACGAATCGCGGCGTCGTCGGCCACGCTGATACTGTGCTCAAGGCGCGCAAGGCGGCCTGCAAGCGAAGTCAGGACATCGTCTTCGGTGTTACCGAAGGCGACCGCCTGCATGAGCTTCTCGAAGCTCACGGTAGGCTTTTGCTCCATCGGTCGCGAGTCGGTCTTATCCTGCTCGCAGACGCCTACCGCGTCAACAATGACGAAGTGATCTTTGGCCTTAGCATCTGGGGTCACGCTTTGCAGATCATCGGACGAAATTACGCGCACGCCGCGGCCTTTCATCTGCTCGAAGAAGGCCCGCGATTTGACGGCACGCATGAACATGACGACCTCCACGGCCTTGATGTCGGTACCGGTGGCAATCATGTCCACCGTAACCGCGACCCGGGGCATGGGGCTTGCCCGGAACTCATTGATAAGGTCTTTTGGTTTGGCCCCGGTGGTGCGGTACGTAATCTTCTGGGCAAAGTCATTACCCTTACCGAATTCCTCCCGCACGATGCCGACGATGGTCTCCGCATGGGCGTCGTCCTTGGCGAAAATGAGGGTCTTTGGTACCCATTGGCGGCCTGGGAATATTTCGGTAAAAAGCTTGTCGCGGAAGGTGCGCACGATGGTGCGAATCTGGTCCGGGGCCACTACCTGACGGTCGAGCTGGTTGGGGTCGTAGCTGAAGTCGTCATCAAGGACCTCCCAACGCGTCTTGCGAGTTTCGCGCTCCTGAATCTGCACCGAGTATCCGGCTTCCACCTTGGAACCAGCCTCCGTAATCTGGGTACGAATCCGGTAGACGTCGTAATTGACGTTCACGCCATCGGCCACGGCCATCTCGTGGTTGTACTCCATAACGAGATTTTGTTTGAAAAAGCCGAACGTCTGCTTGCTGGGTGTAGCGGTGAGCCCAATGAGATAGGCGTCGAAGTACTCCAACACCTGTGCCCAGAGGTTGTAAATGGAACGATGACATTCGTCTGTGACGATGATGTCGAAGCTCTCGATAGGGATGACCGGGTTGTAGTCGATGGGGTCCGGCTTCTTAAAGAGCGAGCCTGCCTGGTCCAATGGCACATCCTCCAGGTCCTCGGGCAACTCCCTTCCCTTCAGCATGGAGTACATGCGCTGAATGGTGCAGATGCACACGCGGGCTGTTGTGTCGAGCGTATTGCTCGCCAGGCGCTGGACAATGTACTCCTCGGTAAACTTGAAGTTGTTGTAGGGCGAGGCGTACCGCTGAAACTCCTTCAAGGTCTGGTCGCCCAGGTTGCCGCGGTCGACGAGAAACAGCACCCGCCGGGCCCCCGCAAACTTGATGAGCCGGTAGATGAACGAGATGGCCGTAAAGGTCTTGCCCGAACCCGTGGCCATCTGAATTAAGGCACGCGGGCGATTTTCCTTAAGTGATTGCTCAAGGTTCTGGATGGCCTGTATCTGGGCGGGCCACAGCCCTTCGATTTTGAGCATCGGCATCTGTTGCAGGCGGGCCAGGACGGTGCGGCCGCGCTGTTCGGCCGCGCTTTCGGCCACCGACAGGACATTCGGGTTTCCGATGATGAGCGGCCGCGCGGCCTCAAAGTCGCGGGCTTCAGCCAGCCAACCGGCCAGGGTCTCGGGCTTGTGAAAGGCGAACACCGGGCGTGAGCGTGGTTGCGGGTCCAGTCCGTTCGTGAAGCGCGTCTCCGCTCCGGTCGACTGGTAGGAAAACGGCAGCGGGTTGCTCCAACGCGGAAGCCCGTCCGGAAGGCCTGCAGTGTACTTGTCGGACTGGGTCTCGACGCCAATCAGCGTTACCCCTTCCTTCTTGGCCTCGATGACACCAGCGGCCTTGCCGTTAACGTACAAGAGATAGTCGGCAAAACCGTGGCCGGATTTTAGGGGGAACTCGCGGATGGCCACACCTACGAATGTGTGGATATTCGCCTTATCGGGGTCGCAAACGAGCCAGCCGGCTTGCAAAAGCAGCTTATCAATCGTCTCCCTGGCGTGCTCTTCCGGCCGCAGAACCGACTCCTCCCCGCGCTTTTTTCTGAATTATGGCTCTTTTGGTATCCGCATGGATTTACCAGCTAGGCGTGTGAGGAACGGCCCCTCCACGACTACATCCGGTTCCTGTTCTTCGCCTGCACCCCCCTGGCAAGCCATCACCTGCCAGCACAAACCGGACCCTTCAAACATTAACCCCTCTTGGCCAAAAACTCACCTATTTCCGGGGTGTGGGCAACTGGTCATCCGGGACATATTCCACCAGATCCTCGATTCGGCAATCGAAAAAAGCGCACAGCCGATCCAGATAATCGGTTTTGGTGCTGAATCCGCGCCGATTGATCATTCGGGACAAGGTGACACGGTGAATGCCGACGCTCTCGGCGATTTCGCTAATCATAACCCGCCGCCCTTCCGCGAATTCCTTCCTAGCCATCAGCTCTTTGATTTTGAGACGCAGCATATCCGCTACAGCGGTTTTCAGTTGGATACGAATGTTACCAAATCGCGCGGATACGCGCTTGCGTTATTTACGACTGATGGTATTTCTTTCCGCACGTAGCCGAATTGCTACACCTGCAACCGAGAAAGGAGAATCGACCATGACGGAAACATATCTCACCACCGACGAACTCGCGGTGCGCATCAAGTACGATGCCCGGACCATCCGCGAACGCCTGAAGGATTCCGTTCTGTTCGAGGGCGTCCACTACATCCGGCCCTTCGGCGGCCGAAAGATTCTGTATCTTTGGGAGGCCATAGAGCGCGACATGCCCAGGCACTCCCAGAATGGCGGGCTGGTGGTCCCCATGGCCAATGGCGGCATCTGCCATGGGTAGCATCCGGGCCCGGCCCCAGACCGGAAAGCTCTTCTTCGATTTCCGCTACCGGGGCGAACGGTGCCGCGAGCAGACAGCGCTCGATGACACCCCAGCGAACCGTCGGAAAGCGCGGCAGGTACTCGAGCGTATCGAGGCCGAAATTACGCTCGGCACCTTCGACTATGCCCGCTACTTTCCGAATAGCGCACAAGCCGCGCAATTTGCCCCGAAGCCTCAGGAGGCTGCGGGGCAGACGCCGCGGCTACAAGATTTCGCCGATATCTGGTTTGGAGAAATGAAGGTTCAGTGGCGCAAAACGCACCAGGAGACCGTCTACCTCACGTTGAGGAAGTACATCCTCCCGGAATTCGGCGACAAGGAGGTGGGGCTCATCACCAAAGCGCACCTCCTCGAGTTCCGCTCAACGCTTGCGAAGGTAACCAGCCGCGAAGGCAAGCCTTTATCGACCACGCGCATCAACCACGTCATGTTGCCGCTGCGCATGATGCTAAACGAAGCCGCTAACCGCTATGACTTCGTGTCTCCCTACCACGGCATTAAATCCCTTAAGGTTCCCCGCAGTGACGTCGCGCCATTTACGGTGGACGACGTCAAGCGCATCCTGCAAACGGTGCGCGCCGACTTCCGAGCCTACTACACGGTGCGATTCTTCACGGGCCTACGCACGGGCGAGATTGACGGGCTGCAGTGGCAATACGTCGACTTCGACCGGCGACAAATCCTCGTGCGCCAAGCCTGGGTGAAGGGCGAGCTTGTCTCCACGAAAAACGACGGGTCGTTTCGGACCGTCGAGATGTCGCAACTCGTGTACGACGCCTTGCAGGAACAACACAGAGTCACCGGCGGCACGACATGGGTCTTTTGCTCTCGCGACGGCACACCACTTTCCCATAACAACGTGACCCAACGCATCTGGTACCCGTTGCTGCGCCACCTGGGCCTTGCCAAGCGCAGACCCTATCAAACACGCCATACGGCGGCCACGTTGTGGTTGGCAGCGGGCGAGAGTCCCGAGTGGATTGCGCGCCAAATGGGCCACTCCACAACCGAGATGCTATTTCGAGTGTACTCGCGGTTCGTCCCCAATCTCACGCGCCAAGATGGCTCGGCGTTTGAACGGCTGCTGCGTGCCCATTTCGCCACGAGCGACACCGCGGCGCTCACCGACACCGTTTCTCCGGAAGGAGAGATATGAGCCGCGCCAGCCGCCGGAATCCAGCCCTCGCCATCTGCGCCACATCTGGCAGTGGGTTTGCCGATAGCAGCTGCGCGTCTAGGCTTCGGGCGCGGCTGAAGCGTCCACGCCTTGCGCCGTGTCGCACACGGTCGTGGCCAAACCGGGGGGCTCGGCCATGATCCCCATCAGCGCGCTCTCTTCGCATGTCGGCGAGGTAGTGGAGGGCCTCTACGAACTCCATGAGCCGCAGTGGCGCAACGCACGTAATGGCCTACCGTTCTTTTCGGCGTCTCTCCAAGACCACACGGGACGACTCCGCGTTTATGGCTGGCCGCCTGAATTCCAGGCTGGCATTCTGGCGCCCGACCAGATGACCTCGTGCCGACTGCGACCCCGGCGGCGCAACGACGGCCTCGTCGCCGACGTGCTCACCTGTCGCCAGCGGGCGGGCTCCTCGCCCCGTCCGCTTGAGCGCAACACCCTTGAGCGGCTCCCGCTTCCTTCACTCGCTGGCGAATTGCGAATGTTCCTTACACAATGCCCCATACCGGCGCTGAGGGCGTTCCTGAAGGACGTGTTCACAGACGACGGGCTTAGAAACGCCTTTCTCTCTCTGCCCGCAAGCCATTCGCACCATCACGCCTGGCCCGGGGGCCTCGCCGCTCACAGCCTTGAGGTGGCCGCGATCGTCTACCGCGCCCTTATCGACCTCGAAGAGGGCGAACGATGGCTTGCCTGCGTTGCAGGCCTCCTGCATGACATCGGCAAGCTGCGCACACTGCAGGGGAGCGGTCGGCCAACAGTGCTCGGCTATCTTGTTGACCACGAGCAGCTCACCCTCGAAATCCTCGCTTCTGCCTTGGGGTCTCTCGACCGTATATGGCCGGATGGCGGCACGGCATTGCGCTATTTGCTGACCTGGCGGCGCGCGAAATCAACGGGCCGCCCCTTGCTGCCCGCGGCACTGGCGATTGAATTCGCCGACCAATTGAGCAGCGCCCGGGGCGTCCGTGATGACCTGTTCAAGGATAGGCCTGCGTGGCAGCGCTTCGTGCGATTTCGGGGCCGCGGCCCGCAGACAACATTCTGGCGTCCCCGCCTCCCCTAGCCCCTTCCAGCTGAAAGCATTCTTTCGTCGCCGTACAGCTACCCCTCTTTTTTGCAAACACCTCGACGGCATGGCCCGCGCCCACTGGCGCCGGAAGCCCTCTTCAATCACCCCGCGCGACCCTTCTAACGAGGCCGCACCGTCATCGATTTGCGTTTTCTTCATCCCATGGCGAAATGTCGCTGAGGTTGGATGAGCCGGCCGGAGATGCGGCGGAGTATTCCCGCAGCGTTGTCAGACACGTTTATGAGGGTTACAACATGGTGGAATTTCACGATGCACTTCTGTTTACCATTACGTCCCTGATCATGGTCTTGGTGATAGGTTTCGGAATCAAGCAAATGCAGCCGGTCTGGGTACAATTTCTTCTTATGGGGATTGCCGCGGTGACCCTGGCCATTTCTTCAACGAACGCCGCCTATCTCGCCCGAGTCGGCCAGAAAGAGGCCCCCTATACGGAAGAACTTCCCGTCGTACGGGAGGCGGTCGGCCTCACATTCCAGCCGCGGACGGTCGTTCATTATCTTGGCATCATGCGCACCGGGCAACCGCTGGATCACTTCGCGCTTGCCACACTAAGACGCGCGGTTGCCGCCGAACGAGAGCGCGAAGACAAGGTGTTGCGTCGCCCTCGCGAAGTGCGGGCCCGCCGAAAGATCGAGGCGCTGCTCGCCCCCAAGAGAGGATGAATCGCCCGCCACGCCCTCTTCGCGCGGGTGGCCCGGCGAGG
>JAJYPQ010000191.1 GCA_021795255.1 Pseudomonadota bacterium | reverse complement strand
GGGTCAGGGGCGCCGCCCACAAAAGCCCCGGTCCAGAGGCCGTCGCGCCCCCGTGCGCGCTAACCCCTTTCCTATCTACGCCAAAGACACAGTTCTTGGCTGACATGGGCGGGGATCGCGTATCTGACGGGCGCACCCGCCAACCGGCAATCACCACCAAGGCCCGCACACACCACCGGACGCGCAATAAACGACGGTGGCCATGGACCCACGGGCCGATTGCGAACTACTAATGCGAGGGGTGGCGCCAGACCCATACATCGCGCGGCAAGTCCTTAAAACCCGGATATCGGCAAGGCCCCGAGGGTTGCACACTATCCCGTTTGCCGGGCGGCCAACGTCGCTTCGCGTGACGATAGCGTCGATGAGATGGATATTCCCGCGCCGTCCTATCATCCTGCTGTGGCGATCGGGAATTTCTCCGATCCGCTCGATGTTCAAGCGGGTCAGGAATAGTCCGCGCGGGATGATCGATTGCGAACGGAAAACGGCTTGCGGGGGCCCCATGCGAATCAAAGAAGGTATTGGGTCTGTAGCGGGGCACGGGTGCCAGATTGTTTCCGGTCGAACCGCGCGCACCACAAGACGCGCGCGGTGCCAGTCGCCCTATAACGCTTTGCGCCCCGGTGTCGCGCCATGAGGCCATCACAAGACCACGTACGACTCCTGCTTTTCGTCAGTTCGATAGCCCTGTTCGGCTATTGTTTGTCCCTTCCGGCGCTCCTCTTCGCGCATCACCGCCTGCTGCCGGGGCTCACAATCCTGGCATGGGGGTGGTGGGGTGTACTCGTGGGTCGGTTCGCTTGGTTCGCCAACCCGGCATACGCCCTTGCGCTCTTCTGGTATCTTCGCCATCAAAGGTCGAATGCGGCCTTCCTGTCTGGACTCGCCCTACTCCTCGGGGCTACCTCACCTGGAACGAAGGAGTGGTGGTTTAACGAGGGGGGTGGCACTCCCATTACGGGTCTTGGGAAGCGGATTTGAGATCTGGATGTCAAGCTTTCTTTGTTTGCTGGTTGTAGGCGTCATGCCGACCGCGCCCAGCACGCCCGCTAAGACGTCACCTGCACCCGACTCGTAGCACTCCTTGAGGCCCGAATTCCAGATGTCGGAAAGACTGAACCACTGCGAAAGACCCTGGATCCGGAGTACGCGCTCCCGGCCCACCGCAAGCCTGCCGTTCTTGCTTTTGGAAGAGTAGGGCGCGATCACCGCGCAAAGGCCCTGTCAGGACACTATCCCTTTTTATCGGCCACGAACCGCTCGCGACGGGCGGGCTTATGGATCTTTATAGGCGCCTTGCATGGTGGGCTGGCGCATACGGTTTATCCCTTTCATGCTTGCGCCTTATTACCATAACGGCTTGCGTGTAAGGACTAAATCAGAATTGCCCCAAACAACCCACGACCGCTCAATCCCCACTAACCAATCGCCAACGAAATCTATGCGCCGCGCCCAAGCAATCTTCCCCTGCCTGCAGGCTGAAAGACGTTGCGGTCTTTATGTCTCGATCCTCGCCTGCGGCAGGTTTCGCCCATCAGGCGTCCTGGTCGCCAAAGCCTTCCGGAAATAATACGCTTTCATAGCCGAAGAATTTGAGATCGCGGATACGCGCGGGATAGAGAATGCCGTCCAGATGGTCGCACTCGTGCTGCACGACCCGCGCATGAAAGCCTTCAGCCTCGCGGTCGACCGTCGCGCCATCGATGCCAAAGCCTCGATAGCGTACGCGTCGATAACGAGGAACGAGCCCGCGCATGCCGGGCACGCTCAGGCATCCCTCCCAGGCCTCCTCCTGTTCATCGCCCAGCGGTTGGATGACCGGGTTGACAAGGACGGTCTCCGGGACCGGCGAGGCCTCCGGGTAACGCGGGTTGGCGCTGACACCAAATATCACAACGCGTAGCGGCACACCGATCTGCGGAGCTGCAAGCCCGGCACCATGAAGGGCGGCCATCGTATCTTTCATGTCAGCGACAAGATCCTCAAGCGCGGACGCACAGACATCGGCCACCTCCTGTGCTCGTGCCCACAGCAAGGGATCGCCCATTCGCCGGATAGCCTTGACCGCCATGACTTTACCCTCCATCCGTTCGGCCCCATACTAGCAGCATTGTATCAAAGGAGAATTTTCGTGCGTCGTATTGCCCTTATCGCCGCCGCCGCCCTGGGCCTTGCCGCGCAGGCTTGGGCCGCGCCCTCGCGCCTCTACGAAGTCGATGTCCTGGTATTCGCAAACCACCTACCAAAACTGGATGGGAACGAACACTGGAACCAGGAGAAGATCACACACATAGCGGGCTTCAAGAAGGCGCTCGCCCCCAGCCACGGCCTGCCCGAGGGTTCGCAACTTGCCATCGCGCAGTCGATACTAGCGCGCCACCCGCATTACACGATCCTTGCCGCACGCAGCTGGGTGCAAGATGCCATCGCCTTGCATAAGACCAAGCCCGTGCGTATCACAAGCCGCCGGTATGGACGGCTCAAGGGCGTGATACGCGTCTTTCAATGGCGGCTCATGCACGTCGCGCTGGACCTGCATTACACACCGCCTGGGGCGACACAATCATCCTCACCCACAGTCTACCAGCTCGTCGAATCGCGGCCGGTAGCGCTACGCGCGACCAACTACTTCGACCACCCCAAGTTCGGGGTCCTGGTGCGGGTCGTGCCCTATACAGGATCCGTGAACACACCCCACTAACCGAAGTTATGAGGATTGCGCGGCCTCAGGCGCCATGGAGTCGCGGGATCGCATGCTCAAGGAGCGTGCGCACCCGGGCCATGCCGCTTTCGAGATAACGTTCTATGGTGCGCAGGTCGATCTCACCCTCGACCTTCCCGGCGGCATAATTGGCCACCACCGACAGCGAGGCATAGCAAAGACCGAGCTCGCGGGCAAGTGCCGCCTCCGGCATACCGGTCATACCGACGATGTCGGCCCCATCGCGCTCAAGCTTCAGGATCTCGGCTGCGGTTTCAAAGCGCGGACCCTGAGTCGCCGCATAAGTCCCCTTGAAGGCCAGCGTAAGTCCGGCACGCGACGCGCTGTCCCGCAACACCTCACGCAGCGCCTCGCAGTAGGGGTAGGTGAAATCGATATGCGTGACGGGCTCTGGATGGTTCCCGAAAAAGGTGTGCGCCCGCGCATAGGTGTAATCGATGATCTGATCCGGAAGCACGAGGGTTCCAGGCGCAAGGGCCTTATTGATCGCACCCACGGCATTCACCGCGATCACATGGGTCACGCCGCACTCTTTCAAGGCCCACATATTGGCCTGATAATTCACGCTATGCGGCGGTATGGTGTGTCCGTGGCCGTGACGCGGTAGAAAAATCACTTCATGCCCACTCACAAGCCCATGGACCGTGGGCGCCGACGGCTCACCATAGGGAGTGCGCGTCACACGGCGCTCGCGGACCGTAAGATTGCGTAAATGGGTGAGCCCGCTGCCTCCGATGATCGCAAGCGTCTTCATGGCAGCGCGTAGATCTCCTTGGTATTGCGCAGAAAGCCGTTGTAATCCATGCCACAGCCAAAGACATAGCGATCCGGGACATCGAGACCGGAAAAATCCGCCTCCAGACCCGCCGCTCGCGTCCGTCGTTTTGTGACCAACACCGCCTTTAGAACCGCCGCCGCCCCCCGCGTTCGCAGCGCATCGGCCAGCGCCACCAGAGTCACCCCCTCATCCAGGATGTCGTCCAATAGCACGATGGTGCGCCCGGCTACGGCAAGACTTGGGCCTGCCGCCCATGTCATCTCGCCGCCAGTCAGCGCGCCGCGATAGCGCGTGGCGTGGATATAATCCACCTCCAGGGGAAACTTGAGTCGCGGCAAGAGGTGCCCTGCAAACACCAGGGCACCGTTCATGACGACCATCATAATGGGATTGGCCCCACCCACAGCGTCGCGGATCGCGAGCGCCATGTGGTCCAAGGCCCGATCCACGTCGGCCTCGGCGTGGATCCGTTCAGCCGTTTCCAGCACCTGCCAAGCCTGGCGCGCCTCGGACGCGCGATCACCCTCCCCCATTACGGATCAATACGTAAAGGTGACGGTGTCATCATCCATGGCCTGAGTGATGACATAGGCGCCGCCCACCGTCTCTTCGATCTCGGGAATGAGGTTCTTGCCCCACAGATCAAGGGTCGGCGTGCACACCTTGAAATGGACACCCGCCTCATGGGCGTCTTTTATGAAATCATAGACCGACTTGCTGCTGCCTTCCTGCACGAAGAGCTTTTCCGCGACGCCCTTAACGGCCAGCTCGCCGGCACGGGCCGTCAGCACTACCGTCACCTCGTACTCCATCGCCGCCGCCACCGTCGCCTGAAAAAACGGCGCGCCGAGCTCGGAGGGGTTATGGGGATCGGTGTTCACCATGATCATCAAAAGCTTGTCTGACATCGCTATGCTCCGCTCAAACGGTCCCAAGTAAAGACGCGCGATCTTAACAGCTTTCGCTTATAAATCCCATAGCAGCCAGCCGGGCACGACGGCCACACCGAAAACCATTTGGCCCGCCCGGCCTACAGATTGAGGGCCTTCAGGTAGGCGTGAAACTCGTTCTTTAGCTGCGGGTGGCGCAGCGCGTACTCGACTGTCGCCTGGAGATAACCAAGCTTACTCCCGCAGTCGTAGCGCTTGCCCTCGAACGCGTAGGCTAAGACCTGCTCCTTTTCGAGGAGCTTGGCGATGCCATCGGTCAGCTGGATCTCGCCCCCCGATCCGGCGCCCAGGCTTTCCAGGAGGTCGAAGATGAGCGGCGTCAGGATGTAGCGTCCCACGACCCCCAGGGTCGACGGGGCCTCGGCCGGAACCGGCTTTTCGACAATCGCCTCCACCCGGTGCAGACGGTCGTCCCACGGGCGCACCTGCACAATGCCGTAGGCGCCCGTGTCCTCACGCGGCACGTCCTGCACACCGATGATGGCGTTGTGATAATGCGCGTAAAGATCCACCATCTGGCGCAGCGCCGAGGGCTTCGCATCTATAAGGTCGTCGGCCAGGATGACCGCAAACGGTGCGTTCCCCACGACTTGGCGTGCGCACAGTACCGCGTGCCCGAGCCCCAAGGCCTCCGCCTGACGAATGTAGATACACGTCACTTCTTTGGGCAATATGCCGCGCAAGGACCGCAGGATCTTATCCTTGCCGCGCACCTCGAGCTCGGCCTCGAGTTCATAGGCCTTGTCAAAATGATCCTCGATGGCGCGCTTGCTGCGGCCGGTCACGAAAATAAGTTCGGTGATGCCGGCGTCGATGGCCTCCTCGGCCGCATACTGAATGAGCGGCTTGTCGACCACCGGCAACATCTCTTTCGGGCTCGCCTTGGTAGCCGGCAGAAACCGCGTCCCCAGGCCGGCGACCGGGAAAACCGCCTTTTTTACAACACTCACTGAGCAAACCCCCCTTCTTTAAGGCGACATACCAGGCACTTCCCTGACCCTTAAGTCGCGATTCTATAAGCAAGAATCGGCGTAGCGCCATCCCTCCCCGAAAGTTCCGGCGCCCCCCTCCCTGTGCCCTCATAGGTTAAGCGGACGCCCTCATGACCAAAAGCCCTGGAACATCGCTATCGGCCTTGCGTCGCCTTGATAGGATCGCTAGGCTTCCCTGCGGGGCCGCGCGCTGACCCCAAATGACCCCTCCTGCCTTACGCGCCACCATATCACCCTGAAGGAGGATAGCGCCAACTGCCCCGCCCTAAAGGGCGAACCTTGGAGGTAAACCCCGATGAAAGATTTACGAGGAATCATAATGGCAGTCGTGATTGCGGCCACGGCGCTACTGCCTTTAGCGGCGCGCGCCGCAACACTGAACGACCGCGCGGCGCTCGCCGGATTGCACGTCGCGAAGACCATATTTCTGGTGAACGTCCGGCAGCCGGTCGCGGTCGAACATCTGGTCCGGGTCATCGGTCTGACCGAACGGCAACTGCGCGCACAAAAGGTAACGCCACACATCATCGTTGTCTTCATCGGACCGGATGTGGCATTTCTGACACGCAACCGGCGTGGCATTCCTTATACTGATGAGCGCGCTGTGGCCAATATACAAAAAGAGATCGCGGGGCTTGCCCGGACAGGGATCCGCTTCCAGGCCTGTGGGGTCGCCATGCACGGCATGGATGTGAACCCACGCGACCTGATCGCCTCCGTGACGCCGGTCGAAAACGGCTTCATCTCGGTCATTGGCTACCAGGAAAAGGGTTATGCGCTGATCCCGATCGGCTGATCCTGGGCCTTGCGATCCTCGGTATCCTCGAGCCTACGCCATTGAGGAACAAACCATCGGTCAAGGTGCGCAGAAAGTTCAAGGAGCATGATATGCAGATGCAGGACATTCGCGGCAAGATCGCGGTAGTGACCGGGGCCTCGAGCGGCATAGGGGAGGCCGCGGCCCGCCTTTTGCACCAGGAAGGCCTCGAGGTGGTGGTATGCGCGCGCCGCGCCGACCAGCTTGCAAAGCTCGCAGACGAGCTCAAGGAGCGCGTCTACCCGGTAACCGCCGATGTCGGTGATCCCCGGCAGGTGGCGGCACTCTTTGCCGAGGTGCAAAGACGTTTTCACGGCCTCGATCTTTTATTCAATAATGCCGGCGTAGGCTTTTATGCCTCATTCGCCGACAGCCAACCGGATGAATGGCGGCAGACCATAGACGCGAACCTCTATGGAGTACTGAACTGTACACACGCCGCCATCCCGCTTTTGCGCAACCGGCCCGGGGCCATGATCTCTACGGTCTCGAGCGTGGGCGGCCGCTACGGCCTACCGGGATGGTCGGTCTACAACGCCACCAAATTTGCGGTCGTCGGTTTCCACGACGCCTTGCGCAAGGAATTGGGACCCGAGGGCATCCGCGTAGCGCTCATCGAGCCGGGCGCGGTCTGGACGCACTGGGGTTATAACGTACCCACAGAACAGATGACGGCGCGGCGCGAGTCCCTGGATGCCCTGCATGCCGAGGATATCGCCCAGGCCCTCGTCTATAGCTTCGCGCAGCCGCCCCGCGTCCTCGTCGAGGAGATCCTGGTGCGCCCCGTCCGCCAAATAAGTCCATGAGATCATAAGGCCCCGAACAAGCCCCCGACCGCCTGGGCCGGCCGCTCGCCCCCTTCTTCGAGGATACCGGCCTTGCGTTCCCACGACCTAGACCCTTTTCGACAGGCGGCAAGGGACCGTCATGCGCGCCCGCCCCTCCTGCGACTCA
>JAJYPQ010000190.1 GCA_021795255.1 Pseudomonadota bacterium | reverse complement strand
AATTGCATCGCCTACAGTATGCGGGGCCGACACTACGGACGCACCCAGGTCATTCTTAAGTTAACCACAAGGAGAACACAATGAATGAGTTTTTGGCGCGCTCCCCAGAAGCCCACGGAACGAATGTCTTGGAACGCACGAGCGCGCTTCCGCTTTCAGGTCGCGTGGCTTTTGTAACAGGCGGTGCTCAGGGTTTGGGAGCCGCTATATGTCGTAATCTTGCCGGCGCGGGCGCCATAGTTGTCGCCGGAGATGTACTCGAACAGAAGGTGCATGCGATGACCGAATCAATGGCGCGCGATGGCTTGCAGGCCTACGGTTTAGGTTTTGACGTGGGCGATAAGGATTCAGTGGTCGGGGCATTTAAGGAGATCGTCAGTCGCCACGGACGATGTGACATTTTGGTAAATAACGCTGGCACGGATCTTACGGTATCCATAGAAGACATGCCCGTTGAGCAATGGCAGAGAATCATTGATATCAATCTCACAGGACCGTTTATGGCAGCAAAAGCCGCCATCCCCTACATGCGCAAGCAGGGTGGAGGGAATATCGTAAACATTGTATCCACGGCCGCGAAGCGAGCGTGGCCTAATGCCAGCGCCTATCACGCGAGCAAGTGGGGGCTTTTGGGTTTAAGTCACGCCATGCATGTAGAGGCGCGCCCCTTGGGCATTAAGGTCACGGCTGTGATATCCGGCGGCTTGCGAACTCCGTTTCTGCTTGATCGCTTTCCCGATATCGATATTTCGACACTGCAGGATCCGGCCAATGTCGCCGAGACTGTGCGCTTCGTATTGTTACAGCCAGCGGAAACTGTAATTCCGGAGATCATGGTTTTACCGATGCGAGAGACGTCATGGCCGTGATGAGTGATGCTGCCGTCTTTATCGATAAGGACGGCACCTTAATCGACGACGTACCGTATAACGTTGATCCTGACAGAATTTGTCTCGCCCCGGGCGTGCGGGGCGGTGTGCGGCGACTCCATGAGCGTGGTTTTCGATTGGTGGTTGTGAGCAATCAGGGCGGTGTGGCCCGGGGATATTTCACGGAGGATACCCTATTTGGCGTGGAGGAGCGTCTCCGGGACCTATTGCGTGGATTCGGTGTACCGCTTGCGGGCTTTTACTATTGTCCTCACGATCCTCTAGGACGGATTAAGAGCTATGCAATTTCCTGTACCTGTCGAAAACCGAGGCCTGGACTTTTTCAGCGAGCTGCGCGGGAAGGGCACTTCGATCTCCGCCGGTCTTGGTGCATAGGAGATATCTTGGATGACGTAGAGGCCGGTCACGCTGCTGGGTGCCGTAGCGTCCTTATTAATAATGGAAACGAGACTAAATGGGATTTATCCGCGCGCCGAGTACCGGATTACATTGCCCGCGATGTCGATGAAGCGGCGGCCTTTATTATCGATGCGTCTGATCCGGGCCGTCCAGTCCGCCCCAGTTCCTTTGCTCGCCAATGAACGCCGAGTCTTGGTTAGGTGTGCGGCGCATGTTGGTGGTCAGGCTCGACGGCTTGGGTGATCTCCTTATGACTGGCCCAGCTATATCTGCTTTGAAAGCGGCCGTGCCGGGCCGCACCATGACGGCCCTTGTTTCACCTTCCGGGGCGGCCTGCGCCCAACTCATGCCGGACATTGACGATGTCATCGTTTATGAAGCGCCCTGGATAAAGGGAACGGCCTGCCAGCCCGAGTCCGACCTGGCTTTCATTGGACAACTGCGATCCCTTGGTTTCGAAGGCGCGGTCATTTTTACCGTATTTAGTCAAAGCCCGCTACCCGCTGCACTCATGTGTTATCTCGCAGGAATTCCACAACGAGCGGCTTATTGCCGGGAAAATCCCTATCAGCTAATTACGACTTGGCTTTTGGAAAGTGAACCTCAGGAGGGTATTCGCCATGAGGTGACAAGACAATGCGATTTGGCAACCGCTCTTGGTGCCCCACGCCGAGACGATCGACTGGCCTTGATGCTACAACCCGCAGCCACGCAGTGGGCGGCGTGTTGGCGCCATCCTGGGAGGCCTTTGGTGGTGCTTCATCCCGGCGCATCGGCTCCTTCTCGAAGGTACCCTGCGTCCTCGTACGCCCAGGTCATCCAGCTCCTGGAGCAAGAACTGGATGCCTATTGTATTTTGACAGGGTCCATTGGCGAACGCGAGTTGCTGTGGCGTGTGAAAACGGAGGCTCACAGCGATTGTCCGGTTCTGAGCGACTTGTCGCTTGAACGGCTGGCCGCTTTACTGAAGTTCGCCGATATGGTTGTTACCAACAATACTGGACCTGCCCATATCGCTGCAGCGGTAGGGGCGCCGCTCGTCGTCCTGTATGCCCTGACGAACCCGCAGCATGCCCCGTGGCGGGCACGATCACGAGTCCTGTCAGCAGATGTACCCTGCCGTCATTGCTATAAGAGTCAGTGTCCGACCGGCCACCATCGCTGTCTCCGTGACATAAGCCCTCGCCAAGTAGTCGACGCGGTGACGGAACTTTTGCTGGACTACGGGCCAGAAATTCGCTCGGCCTTATGTTGACATTGGGCCTAAATACCGGTCGGTGCGATGCATCGGCTTGCCTTATCGAGGATGGCCAGATCGTGGGGGCCGCGGAGGACGAACGTTTCGACAAAATTTCTCGAGTAGGCCGCTGCGCACCGGGCATCCTTTATGGAATACCCTACGAGGCTATTGCTTGGTGCCTGAAGAAGCGCAAGGTTCGGCTATCGGACGTGGATTATGTTGCCTACGCATGGGACCCAGCTCTTTTTAGCGACGAAACGGTCACATCGCATCTAGCCAGAAGACCGGGCGCCGCGGCCTTGTGGCCGGATAGTACGTTGGCTCGCTGGGAACTCCGGCGGCGCTCTCAGATTGCCGATGCCCGCTTTGCGTTGGTCGCGGCGTATCCCGATCATCTTGCCCCGTACTTTTCTGGCGATCATCACTTTTCTTGGCAATTCGTCGCCCATCAAGAGGCCTCGGTGGCCGCTGCTTACCTCACATCACCTTTTGACGATGCCGCTCTCCTCTGTCTCAATGTCGGTAGTGAGCGCGCAAGCACAACGTACGCAGTAGGCCAGCAATTCACGATTCGCGGCCTCCAAGAGGTGCTCTTGCCGCATTCCTTGGGACTTTTGTGGCAACGGATAGCGGCGCATCTCGGGTTTTTAGACGGAAGCGGCGAAAGCCAAGTGATGGCTTTGGCGGCCTCCGGTCGGGCGAGCTATCGGAAGGCTTTCGAGAAGATTATCACCATCGAGAATAATGGCCAGTATCGTATCGCGTATGATGACTTGACGATGCTGTTGGGGCCAAAAAGGGAATTCGGACAACCACTCGAGTCGCGACATAGAGATATCGCCTGTTCCCTGCAAGACGCTCAGAACGAGACTGTTTTGAATCTTGCCGAATGGCTTAAGGGGCAGACACAAAGCCGTGCCCTTGTGCTCGGCGGCAGTCTCGCCCTCAATTGTGTCCTGAATAGTGCCGTGCGGGACGCGGGGTTATTTAAGGAGGTTTGGGCCGCACCCGTGGCCGGCGATTCGGGTACGGCCTTGGGTGCCGCTTTTCTGGTTGACACGGCGAACAGGGGCGCCGTAAAGCGTTATCGCCTCACCCATACATGTCTGGGCCCCCAGTTTAGTGTCGAAGAGATCGAGGAGGCGTTGCGTCGTTCCCGACTTGCCTTCGGCCGCCCGCCCGCAATCTCGGTAGCGGTAGCTGCTAGGCTTGCGAGCGGAAAGATCGTCGCATGGTTTCAAGGGGCCATGGAGTTTGGTCCCAACGCTCTGGGAAGCCGGTCGATTTTGGCGTCGCCTATGGATCCCGACATGACAAAGCGTATCAATCAGCTGAAAAACCATGAAGAGTTCCTGCCGATTGCTGTATCTGTGATAGCCGAATCGGCCACGGACTGGTTCGAAGATGCCGCGCTTTCAGCCTTCATGTCGTTTGTTTCGCCAGTCCGGAAGGACAAAAGACCACGCATCCCGGCGGCTGCCCATACGGATGGCACCGCCCGAATACAGACGGTGGATCGAGACACCCAAGCGCTTTTCCATGGCGTCATTGAGGCCTTCGGCGCTCTCACAGGGGTCCCCGTTTTGCTGAATACATCGTTTAACACTTTCCGAGATCCGATAGTCTGTAGCCCGGCAGAGGCCATTGCGTGTTACGCGAGCACTCCTATTGATGCGCTGGCCCTAGGCCCTTTTCTTTTGGAGAAGGTGCGATAGCCAGATTTTCCGTGCTAAATTGCGTTACATCGCTGTTCAGTTTTACTCGATACACCCGCCGTTATTGAGCGGGATTAACTCGCGGTCTCATAAGTCCAGCCAAAGACTTGAGAGAGGCCGGTTTTACCTCGCGCGCTTCACGCAAAAGTGGGATGAACCCCAAGGCCGTGTTAAGACGCGCAAGTCCGGAGATCAGAAACACCCAAAGCAAGCTATTTCCTAGAGAAAACCCTAGAACGTGAAGGGAATTCGGCACATGGCTTTCTAAAAATCCCCCCAGCCCGGCTCCGGCGACAAGTGCAAAGGCGGTCAGGATATTATGAAGGGCATTGTACAGAGAGCGCTTTTCGCGCGGCACAGTGTCGTAGACGAAGTTGCCCGCGCTGAGGTTAAACCCGGCCCACGCAAATCCATTCAAAAGCTGAATGAAGACTATGGCCCCAAAGTGCGTGGTGGTGAGCCATAGGATCGGAGCGATAGGGATGAGCGATCCGGTAATGGCCAATACCAGGCGATTCCCAAAACGATCTCCGATTCGCCCCCACAGAGCGAGCGTCCCAACTTGAGTCAAAACGACAATAGCCTGAGTCGCCATAAATTCGATGTACGAGAAATGCAGATCGCGCAACATATAGACGGCATAAAAGGGCCCGGCGATGCCAGCCGAGAAACTCATCACTGCTGTGAATATTGCAAATCGGGAAAACTGAGTTCCGCGCAGCTCGTGCCAAAGGGTACGCGGATGCAGACTGAGACGACCCTTTGGTAGGGGTTTTTCACTGACCATATTGACCCGCAATACGGAGACGATTCGGGCCGTCATGGCGATTGCGAAGATGGCGATAAAGCCCCAAGTGGTATGGCCAATGCCTTTGGTAAAACGCAGCATGAGGCCCGCGCACACCAGCGCCAGGAAATTGGCGAGATTCATGAGGCGCGATCGTTGGCCAAAGTACTGTCCACGCACCGTTTCTGGGACGAGATCTCCCATAAGGCTATGCCACAAGGGATTGGCAAAGTGGTTGGCGGCGTAATAAAACGTGAGGGAGATCATGAGAATCATAATCGCGTGTGCTGGGAATAGGATTGGCAGGACGATAACCGGGAGCCACAGAAAGCTTTGGGCGGCAAGCCCCGTAATAATCAAAGATCGGCGTTGTCCGAGACGCTCTGCTAACCAAGCAGCCACTAGCTGGGCAAAAGAACCCAGTAAGGCGGGCAGGGTGGCGAGAAGCCCCACTTCGCCGGCTGTCGCCTTGAGAAAGAGGGCGTAGGCCGGAAGATAAGCTTCGCCAGCACCACGCATCATGGACGACAACACGCCTTCTGAGGTCACGGCATGGAGCGATTGTTCGGTAGGGTCAGTCACAATTGGCCGATAGCGGAATACACGGCCGCTATTTAAGGCTTGTCGCTAGTGTTTCACAACGGGGCGCCGCAGCGTTTTGGACGAGTGGCGAAGACGCCCGGATCAACAGCGAGTATTTGACCAAACATCGGCGTTTGAGTACGCTTAATCGAACTAAGCCGTAGACAAAAGAGAAGGCGACCGGCACGCCTAGGAGGGAGGGTGCCATGACTTCTACGCGATCAAAATGGGTTTACCTACTATTGATAGTCCCATTTCTTGGTACGGCATGGGTCCCCTTATACGACAGATTTGGCCCCACGCTATTCGGATTTCCGTTCTTTTATTGGTACCAACTCGCTTGGGTACCCGGGAGTGTCCTGCTGACAGGTATAGTATATTTACTTACCGAACCGCGTCGAGCGGTGACTCGTTCCGACTCATGAGACCCGCAACCGCCGTTTTTTCAGCTCTTTTTCTTTTTGTCACGATTCTCGGATTCTGGGCCAGCCGATGGCGCTCGGCTAACCTAGGCTTACTGAGCGAATGGGGCTTAGGCGGCCGGCGGTTCGGTGGCGTTATCACGTGGTTTCTGCTTGGCGGAGACCTTTACACGGCGTATACCTTCATTGCTGTGCCGGCCCTAGTGTTCGGGCAAGGCGCGCTCGGCTTCTTTGCTCTACCTTACACTGTCATGATGTACCCCGTGATGTTCCTCGTGATGCCGAAGCTCTGGACGATCGCCAACAGAAATGGATATGTCACAGCGGCCGATTTTGTTCACCAAAGGTTTGACTGCCGCGTTCTCGGCGTATTGGTAGCCATCACCGGCATTCTGGCCACGATGCCCTATATTGCCCTGCAGTTAGTCGGTATGCAGGTTGTGCTGGCGGGTCTAGGAATAGGTGGGCACGGCCGGTGGGCCGATCTTCCGCTGATTGTGGCGTTTGCGATCTTGGCGGCCTACACCTACACGGGTGGATTGCGGGCCCCTGCTGTCATCGCCATTGTTAAGGACATCCTTATCTATGCTACGGTCATCGTGGCTGTCATATGGATTCCGGAGAAACTGGGGGGTTGGTCTCACATCTTTGCGCATGCCCCGAGTGGCAAGCTTTTGTTTCCCAAACCGCCTGCGCACAACACCGGCATGGATACGGGCTATGTGACACTCGCCCTTGGGTCGGCTCTTGCGCTCATACTGTATCCTCACGCCATAACGGGGATATTGGGAGCACAAGGCCCCGGTGTCGTACGCCGTAACGCGATGTTTCTGCCTGCCTATTCGTTTATTCTCGGTCTCCTCGCTTTGCTGGGCTACATGGCCTATGCCGCCCACGTGGCTGACATGCCCCAATTTCGAGCGGGGTTTAAGGAGTATGGCCCGAGCTTTGCTGTGCCCGCGCTTTTTTTGCGGTTTTTCCCTAGTGGGTTTGTAGGGTTTGCGTTCGCAGCCATTGCTATTGGAGCCCTTGTTCCGGCAGCCATTATGTCGATCGCAGCAGCGAGTCTTTTTACCCGCAATATTTACAAGCCCTATTTCGACCCTCATTTGAGTGATACCAAAGAAGCCAAGGTTGCCAAGTTGGCATCTTTGGTGGTCAAGTTCGGGGCGCTTGCCTTTGTC
>JAJYPQ010000189.1 GCA_021795255.1 Pseudomonadota bacterium | reverse complement strand
CTTCGTTGATCGTGATGTGCGGCATGTGGTCCTCCTTTGGCCGGGCGCTGTAGGCGCCCGGCGGCACCCCGTCAGTATCTCTATCTAAGCGTCCCGATCCGGCATGCACGAGATCCCGACGTAGTAGATCTCTCTGCCTGCGGACGGGCCCATGACCGCAAAAACCCGGTTCGGCTCGCCGTGAATGCGCCCCAGGATATTCTGCGCACCACACAGATCCCTCACGTTGACGAGGCTGCCTGGGGCGACTCCTTCCGTTATCGCCTGGATCAAGTCATCTTCGTCAGCCCACGCTTCGTCGATTGTGATCGCCTCAAACTCCTCACCTCCGCACGCATGTGGTCTGATCATTACCTCATAAAATTGATCGGACATGATGCGTCTCCTCGGTTTATATGATCTTAGTATATCAGTTACCGTAACGGAAGTGAGCGATTTTCATAATGTCTCTTGCGATCCGCCGAACGGTCGCTTTTGCCATTCCATCTGCGTACAAACATATGTCCTAAACTCTCCGCCAGATCGGCACGGCCGACAGATCAATGATCGCCGACCGCACCATCTGGCGCGGATCCCGCCGCGCCTCCTTCTCCGCCCTTTTGCGTGCCCGATACCGGCGGGCCGCCTCGGCGTTGCGGATGGCGCGCGGGACGGGGCTGGCCGGTCGGCCGCGCTTGGGGGCCTTGTTTTCGTCGCCGACCCGGTTGCCTGCCGCTCTCAGGGATCCCTTGGTTTGCCTGCTCATGTGGTGGCTCCTGTGCTGTTCTATGGCCTATTATAGATGACGCATCATATGTATTCAAGCAATTTCGATGATGCGTCATCGACACTAGGGGGACGGGGTAAGGGGGTCGGCGGCGCATAGGCTGTCCGGCTTACAATGCGCGCACCGATTCGATCTCCCCAGCCTTATTGTGGGTCGAACGGCTCAGGTGACCGCGATCACGGGACACAAGACCCTGCGGGTACACGCATCTGCGGGCCGACGATCTAGTGGGGGTGTTGGGGTAGGATTTGATGGCGCTAACGCTTGACGTAGCCCGCCGACATCGTTGTTACGAGTCGGCGGGCGGCACGGTACAGTGATACTTTAGCTTTCTGGGCGCCAGCCGTTATCTGGTAAGCGCCCCACGGCCCCTTCCGCCACGCTGGTCGCATTCTTTCCTGAACGCGACCGCCAGCGACAGTCACGATTGCAAGCCTAACGGGGGATGGCGTGCCCGTCGCCGGACGCACAGGCCACCGCGTTGTGGCGGTCGATCAATTCATGTTCGATCGCGTCGCTATAACCCATCATCTCATCCCACGCCTCCCAGGCCGCCTCTGGCCCCTGCTGAGACTCGACGTCTGACAGTGCCAGGGCCTCGGCCAGCGCTGTCGCCCGGCCGCGATAAAACGCTTTCGAGAACGGCTCAGGGTCTGGCGCACGACCAAGGCCGCGCAAAAGAGCGAGGCTCTACTCGGTCTCCAATGTCCGGTCAGTGAACCGGGCGCCGGCGCGAATCAGCGCCAGGATCTCGCGGGGGGGGGTCAATGGGCCCGCGATCACGTTATCGACATGGTCGTTGTATGAGCGCTGGTTGCTGAATGTCTGCATTGTGCTACCTCCAGTTTGTAAATGAATGGGCCCCGCACTATCCGGGGCCCTGGGAAATCACGCCGCAGCCTCCCGCCCCTGCTAGGCCCGCAAGCCCTTAATGAAGGCGTGCTTGTTGATTACGCCTTGTCATCAGCGTTGCCTACCGCGCGAACCACGGCGGGAAGGTCATCATGGTCATTAAGATTGACAGGGATTGGCGGTATCCAGCGCACGATCAGGGTGCGCGCGTCGCTGGTTCTGGGGCCGGTCCAATAGCTGTGCCAGTGCGCGCGTCGGATATGTCCCCGGGGGCTGGCGTGACTACCTCCTTGCGGTTGGGAATCCTCATTGCGATACTCGCGCCGCAACGCCGCGCCCATACGCACACCTATGGCCCAGGTCGTCGGCTTGTCCGCAGGAAATATGCGCGGCCCGCGCTTGGTGTTCTTGGGCTGTGGTCTGGTGGGCCGTGTCCCGCTCCCGAACTCGGCATTCTCACTACAGAGGTACACCAACAGCGACACGAGAGGCGCCAGCGCGCTAGGCGTCGCGCGTTCCCCGAGAGCGTACTGTTCCCATTCATGTACCCCCAGTTGTTTCATTGATGGCTTCACGTACTCAAGCCATTCCGCGGTTCCCTTCTCGGATTTTCGCACCGCATCGTCGAGTGTCCATGAGCCTAATGGTAGAACGACAGACTGTAGCCCCGCATCCCTGTCCAACAATAGGTGCAGTTCCATCTCCCCGCCCTCATCCCAGTTTAGGGTCGCAAAAAATCCATGCAGGTTATCATCAGCGTAGTTCTGGGCGGGCGTCTCCACGTACACGCACCACTCCGGCAAGTGAAACAGAATTTCACAGGGGATATTCCCGGTTATAGGGGTATCACTAATGGCGCTATAAACCGTGGAATCAAAACGGTATATCCCTTTCGTTATGCGCCATATCGCAAGAACGATATCTCCCTGTATTTGGTCTAGCGCATCCGGATCGTTGAGGGCTTCCCCAATATTGAAAGGCCAACCATCCTTAGTCCACAAATCGTCCGGCAGATAACACCAGTCCGGCCAATCACGGTGTGCTCCTCGGAGCGCACGCCTCTGATCAATCATCCGCGACAGTTTTGGTATCCGCGATAACGTCGCTGCGTAGTCACATGGGCGACAAGAAACACTCATTGTGTTACCTCCTCTCAGTGTGGGTGTCGTGATGGGCTCCTAGTCGGCGCTCACGTCGAGGGCCCGACCGTCCACGCATTCCGATAGGGTCGCGGGGGTAAAATGTAGATCCAGTTCCGCGCCGTTCGCCACAATCTCGCGGATATTAATGTATCCAATCTCGCGTTCGAAGACGACGGCGAGTCCGAATGCCTGTGATATAGATGACGCCTCATATTTATTAAATATATTTCGATGATGAATCATCTATAATAGGGGCATTTTTTGGCACGGTAGGAGGGGGTCGGCGACGCTGCGTCCTGTACGGTCCAGCCTTTAGCCATTTCCGCTAAGGGCCGGCCCCCAACCAACCTTCCTCACGAGATTTTGACCTTGGCGTTTTAGTTGATACGGCCCCGACGGTTCGCCGGGCGCCTACAGCGCCCGGCTCTCCGTGGCCTACGCCGCTACCTGCCCGTCCTGGTCGGCCAGCAAGCCCCGGATAAAGGCGTGCGCCTTGGATGCCTGCGCGGCGGCCGTCAAGATGGCCTTCTTGTCCTCGCGCAAAATCTTGATCCAGTGGGCCAGATAATCGGCATGATCGGGTAAGGTCGCGTTCAGGATTCCGAGATCCGCGCCCAGGAAGGCCGACCCAAGCTCGGCCACCAGCTCCTCGAAGGCGTAGGCGGCATCGCCAAACCGTCCGCTAAAATCGCGGGCCAGGCGCGATGCGTGGCCGGTCGAATGGGTCAATTCGTGGAGGGCGACACTGTAAAACGCCTCGCGGTTTATGAAGGCCTCGCGCGTCGGTAGGTGGATCGTATCGGTGGCTGGTTGGTAGAAGGCTTGCGCCCCGCCCTCGATGATCCGGGCCGGGCTCGCCTGCAGGATGCGCTCGGCGTCCTCGATGGCCTGGAAGTCCGGACGGGGTTCGCGGGCCGGGGCCTCGATGCCGTCGATCTGGTCGAGGTTGAATACGCGGAAGGACTTCAGGACTGCGCCGGTCTTGGTCTCGACCTCGCCGGTTTCGTGGTTGGTCTCCTGCGACTCCCATGGCTTATAGAAGACGCAATGCGTGCCGTGCTCGCCCTTGCGGACCTGCCCGCCCTTGTCGGCCGCCTGCTTGTACGTCAGCCAGTAGGGGGAGGTATAACCACGGCTAAGGGCTGCCCCCCAAAGGATGATTATGTTTACGCCGCTATAGGGCTTGCCCGTGGTGAGGCTCAGAGGTAAAGACGGTTGCGAGTCCCAAAGGCGCCGCCCGGTGCCGCGCGCTTGCTCCATGGCCCCAATGATCCGATCCGTGATGGTTTGGTGGATGTCAAAGGGTTGACCCCCTGCGGATGCTGAGGCTTGAGCCTCCTCGGTTTTGACTTGGCTTCTGGCGTCCGTCTTGCGCTCGTGCGTTTTCATGGTTCGTCTCCAGGTTGTGGTCCTGCGTCTGCGTCGGTTGTCGCCCCTCACTCAAGGCCGGGGTAGTGAGCGGCTTTTGGCGACCGGCAGACCACGTGACGGCAGATTTATCGCTGGCGCGGGGGATGCAAGGGAGACGCGAACGGACCCGGCATGGGGGCGACAACTGGCGCTTGTAGGACCACAGGAGACGAATAGAGCACGAGCGCGGATGCCGATCTAAGGCTTAAAAAATAGGGGTACTTAGGTAGCGGGTAGGGGTGAGATCGTGGCTTGTAGGGCTTCTTACGCGGTCGTTTTTCGGACGCTGGCAGTAAAAAGGGCCCCGGAGGGGGCCCTTGTGGGATACCGTGGCCGCACCTACGCCGCCACAAGGTCCATAAGAGATGTGAGGGGTTCCCCCGCGCGGGCTGCCAGCGCAAGCAGCCCATATCTCCCCCAGTCATCCGGGGACCCATGTGCCGCAAGGCATGCGGGTGCGTGGGCGACTAAATCATTTACCTCCTTGATTGGCGCATCGACCCCCGCGTTGTTTACTGCAGCCCGCCAATCTGCGACCGCAACACATTCCGGACCATCTGCGTCGGCGTAGTAATCGAACGTGCATGCGCAATCTTGCGTCTGTGTTTGCATGTTGTCCTCCCGGACGTGGTTTGTAGCGGACTCAACCGTAAACCCGGTCGCACAATATGTCAACACTCGTGGAATTGACGGTATACAATAACACACATTCTATCCAGCGCTCGCGTCTTCCCACGGAAGCCCCTCACCGTCCGCGCCTTCCGCGTCACCCCCGACAGGGTCGGCGACCTGCCCCGATTTCGCGGGAATCACCGGCAATCGCGACTCCCGATTGCTCTGGATCAAGAGCGCGCGGATCTCACACCGTGCGCCCTTCGGAATCAGGGCGGCCTCGGCCACGACAAAATCCCCAACCTTCAGTTTCTCGGCGACCCGGATGCCAGCGGGGTCGGCGACGGTGACCGACAGCGGGCCTGATTCTCCAGACACGACGAGCGTCCATGGTGTAATCAAGCGGCTCTTATGCTTGACGCTGGGCGAGACTGCCAACACCTCACCGGCGAGGATGACCTTACAGACTGGGCCGAGGGGTTGCGTCATCGACGCGGCATTCGGTTCTTTTGGTGGCATGTTCAGTCTCCCGGTTCTGGCTCTGGTTCTTGATCTTGAGGCTCGGCATGGCCCGGTTCCGCCTCCGGCATTCCAGGAACCGGGGGCGCAGCGCCGGGCGCTGTTGGGGTTGTCGCATCGCCTGCGGCGTTGGCGATGTCTATGATAAGGGACGATCCCGGCGCGATCGTATCAGCCAGTATACCGCATACTAGATCACTGAAAGGATCGGGACCGCCCTTTTTCGCGCCGCCATTCTGTGCGGGCTTGTTAGCCCCAGGCATCGGCACCATGTTTGGTTTCACCTTCTCGACTGGCATCTTCTCCTCTTCCTTTTCTGGGCCCTTCGGCTCTTCCTTGGATTTAGGAAGCGAGCCCGCAATCTCCGGGGCCACCATCGGCGGGTCCCGGCCCCACGCGGGCGCGTTGTAGCCCGGTTGAATCCAGCGCGCATCAATCACAGGATCCCGCAAAACGGTACGCGGAGTAAGGGGCCAGTCGAGGACAGCGGCCTGCCCTCCGGCGATCATAAGAGCGCGGGGGCCTTGCAGTCGCCCGCGTCGATCTTTCTGCATGCCCAATTCTTGCCCGAAGGCCGAGGGCATCAGAAGAGGCTCGCGCATGCGTTGCCACGATCCAGACCGCGACATCACACCATTGCTTTGCGTAACTTGATGCGTGTAACGCTCAACCTCCCGATCACCCAGCAGCTTCGATGCCCACTCCTGATCCGGTGTCGCTCCAAGCTTCCCGATAATTTTGATGTCGACTTGCCCCTCCCAGATCTGCGCCGCGTCTCGTCCATGCACCTCCCTGACGCCAGCAAAGGTTTGAAAACCAAGCAAGGTCCGTGTCCCTTTACTCCGCAACGTCGTCAATGATGTCGTTATCGACGGGATGCGCCCCGCCTCGGGTGCCTCGTCGATGCATAGCCATATCCGCCTCTTCTCTGGCGCCGCATCAGGCATCCCTCCGATTTGCCTTACGACCCGTTCTATTATCGACGCCACAAAAGCCTGGCTCAGTTCTTTGGACTGCTCGCCACGAAACCCTAGCACGACCGTGCCCGGGGTCTTGCCTGCCAGCCACCCTCTTACACTCCACCCCGGATTAGCTTTGTGATCGTGCGTGGCGACGCCGATGTGGATGACGTTCGTTAAAGAAGAGACGATCTGCATCAAAAACCCCATCGTTGTGTGGCCGGCCTCCTTAGCATCCTCGCCACCCAACAAGGCCAAACATAACGGGGCTTCGCGCGCGATCACGGCCTTCAGTCGCTGGTAATCCGCCAGCGCCGCCGCGGACTCGTAGGCCAGATGGGCAAAATCCCACTTTTTTCCGAACCTCGTTTGCAAGTCCGTTATGAGGCCAGCGAGCAACGCCCGCGAACCCTGAATCCACATCGGATCGGCCTTCGATCCGCCGGGCGGCTCTTGAATGAGTGTTGTGGCCAACGCCTGCGCCTCCAATTTCGTGCGGATGTCTTTCCCCAAAACCCACCGGCTGGATCGTGCGTCAGTCGGGGACAAAAGGGTGAACGGCTCTGGGACTTTCTGGGTGAAATCCCCTTTGCTATCGAAGATTAGTACACGATCACCCCGTGCGATCGCTTGCTGAATCCACGGCCAGAGGACTGTGGTCTTGCCCGCCCCCGTGCCGCCCATCACCATAAAATGGTGGGTTTCCTGGCGCGCCGAAATCTGGATCTTGGGGTGGATACGAATGCCGGGATCCTCATCCCGGCCAGGGCGCAAGGCTCGCGCAACCACGCGAGGATCTCTGTGTAAAATGAACCCGCGAATGTGCCGGACATTTGTGCGCGTGGCCAACCGCCACCCCTCAATCCCGAACCCGACCGCAAGCCCGACGGCCAGGGCCGCCGGAATCCAGCCACCCGGCACCGGAGGCACGACGCCATACGCGCGGATGAGATGGTAGATCCA
>JAJYPQ010000188.1 GCA_021795255.1 Pseudomonadota bacterium | reverse complement strand
CCAAGCCCACGCCCGTGGCGAGGCGCTGCATCTCACGGAAGATGAACTGGCCTTCTACGACGCGCTGGAAGTCAATGACAGCGCCGTCAAGGTCTTAGGCGAACCGACTCTCGTCGATATTGCCCGGGAACTTGTCGCCACCGTCAAAAAGAACGTCACCATCGACTGGACGGTGCGCGAAAACGTGCGCGCCAACTTGCGCGTGATCGTCAAGCGCATCCTCCGTAAATACGGTTACCCGCCGGACAAGCAGGAGAAGGCCACCCAGACGGTGCTGGAGCAGGCGGCCCTGCTATCTGCCCAGTGGGCTGTGTAGCAGCGATCACGGCACGCTTGCCGTGAGAACGCGTGGGCTGGGCCTAGAAAAACAGAACGATCTTTCGAGTTAAATTAGGTATGGACGCTTGACACCGTGGCTTGGTTTGCTACTATTGCCCTTAGGGGGAAACCCTCGCGCCAGCTGAGCGCGCAACAAGAACAGCATCAAAAAGTCCTGATTCTGACCTTTATGGCAGAGTTCAGGACCCCCAGGACAGATCTGTCCTGAATTCCTAATCCCTCAAATGGCTTCACCCTGAGCGTCTTCGCGCGCCCAAAATCTCCCGGCCATAACGCTGGCGTCTTCGTGCGCCTCAGTCTCCAGCCCGACCCGGCGGGCGCTTTTCGTTGCGCGAGGATCAATTTATGCACATCACACTCGAGGATATCGAGGGTATGGCCGCCCCGGGGTGGGAGGTGGGTTCGGAGGAGGAGGATGAGGTTCATTACGACGGCCTCGGGCGACGGGAGGGGATGAGTACGGCGGCCATCTGCGCGCGCCTGAAAAGCGCGCACGTCGGCCGGTTCGAGCGGGAATTTTCAGCCATCCTCAGAATTTACCCAAAAAACGGCGCGGACCTCAAAACCCTGTTTTGGCTGGCAAGTGGTTTTTCCTACCATGCCACCGCCGCGGGGATTGGACGCTGCTACAAGAGCATCAAAAATGCCGCTCACCGTCTACGCCAGTTTCGTGACTATGGCATTGTCAAGCTCTTACCGCCCGAGGAGGCCCAGACCGGGGAGGAGCTGTTGGCACCCCTTCCAAAATCCAACGCGGGGCGCAAGCCGGCCGGGGCGAAGATCACTACGGCCGCGATCATAGGTTTTGATCTCTTGGGCAATCCCATCCAAGCGCGGGCCCGCAAGCCTCGGAAGGCGGCCCCGCGTGTGCGGGCACGTCCATCTCCGGCGTGCCCGGGCCAGATGGTGCTTTTCCAGGAGGCGGCATAGGGCGATGTTCGGTATCGTTGGGCGGCGTATGACGGCGCTGGGATGCATTGGAGTGCATAGGAGTGTATTCGAGTGTATAAGACTGGAAATATAGAAACGGACTTGCGGGCGAGAGAAAAACGATCTACGATTCTTCAGACAAAAAAGAAAGGCCCCGAATTGGTCGGAGCCTTTCAGTACAATCACCGAAGCGTAAGAGGCGCGACGGCATGCAAAATAGTATACATCAAAAGGTCCGTTTAACAAGTGCCCAATCTGACCGCGAGGCGCTAGAAGCCGTGCGAGAATTTGACCGCGCGTGCGAGGAGCATGCGAGGCAGGAGCATGCGAGGCTGATTGGACCCTCAGAGGACTATCAGGCGTCTTTTTCACAGGTTGTGACCCCAGTGGACTTTTTGCCCGATTGGGAGCCCGACCCGGTGGCGGAGCTCCGCGTTGCGCTGCGCATCGAGCGCGGATTTCAGCTACAAGCGCGGCGGGCGCGGATACGGACCCACGCGCGGCGCGTTATCCCGCACCGCCGCACCCGAGTCCGAGCCCGCCACGACCGCCGGTCGCCAGCGGCCGTGCGGGCGACGGCCGATTCCGGCGGCGACCCAGACCCCGACCCCGAACCACCCCGATCTCTCCTATATAGTCTCCCGCTGTTGGGGGGTGCCCTATGAGCGCCCCACGCGCGGCTTCGCGCCGGGAGCGCCAGGCATTAGCGCTCTATCAGGGCGCGGCGCAGATCACAGATTTCCCCGAGCTTACCAGGTGTCTGGATCGCTACGGCCCGAACACCACGCCAGCGATGATGTCTGGCGCGCGGGCCGCGATCTGTCCCCTCGCGAACGGCACCGAGGGGCCGGCGGTCCTTTGGCCGATTCATCATCCACATCACATTCTTGAAACTGGAAAGCACGAGCCGATCGGGGTCTATCTGAGCGATCCGAAGACGGGGGTCATCCATGAAAAAAAGGGCAAGGCTTTTATTGACGGGCGATCGGGCGGCCTATTGTTCGGTTGCCTGGAGAATGGACGCACCGTATATATCACGGACGATCCGTACCGAGCCCTAGCCGTCCATGGCGCTACGGGCCAGCCGTCCTTGGCTTTATTTACCTCAGGAGGGCTAAAAGGGATCTCAGAAGCGACGATACGCGGGATCGGGGTGGCACAGCTGGCGGCTGTCATTCTCATTGAGCACCGCCACGCAGATGCCGCCGTGGCGTGCGCGTTTCAGTTTAGGGTGACAGCCCCACAAGTGGGCGTGACGGTCTCCCCGTTCACCGTGTGGGGAGATGATTGGCTAGACGGTCTGGCAGAGGCCGCCTTCTTGAAGTCCGAGGCCGCGCCACCAGAGCCCAGGAAGTGTTGTGACCGTAGTGAATTCCTGGCCCAGCCAGACTTGACGGGCGGACCGATGGGTCCTGAGCCGCCGCCGCGCAATTACCAACAGCAGCCCCGGAACGTCACCCCACACATGCCCTGGCGCCGCAGCAGGGCGGACGCCTACGAGCGGCCGGTCTTGCCGCCACTGGCGGACATGCAGACCGATCTGCGCGCCGTGTTGCCCGAGGCAATAAAGACCGCGATTGGGGGTAGGCCGGTCCTTGTTATCACCCCCCCAGGCGGGGGGAAGAGCCACATGGCCCTGCAAGAGATGCTGGTGACACGGGTACGCAGATTCAATAAAGACGGCGAGCCATGCGGCGATCGGCCGGTTAATTTTCTATGGGCCACCGCCACCAAGGATCTGGCGCACGAGGCCTTCCATAGGGCCGGCGCCAGCCCTATGGATATGGAGTGGGATGGGCGGGGGGTTGAGGGCTTATGCAACCGGCCCGTGGCCACAAAGTGCCTTATGGATCGAGGCCGGTCGCCCCATCAAAACGCGTGCATGAAGTGTGAGTTCGGGGTGAAGCCAAAAGGAGATGACAATGACGAACGCTGTCAGTTCCAAAAGAACCTGTCGGTCGCGCCATACATGCGCGGCATTTTTGGCCAACACGGGATCGTGGGCAAGGAATCCACGCTCCTGAAATGGGCCGCCGACCCGCGGGACGACTTCCAGGATCGCGATGTCCTGGTGATAGATGAGGGCGTGCCGACATTCAGCAAAGGCGCGGTGCGCATCGATGATGTTACTGGAGCCCGTGTCGCGGCTGGCGCCATCGAGGACCACGTTGCCCATCTAAAAAACCGCAACAAAAAGCACAAGCGCGGATTAGTGAGTGAGGATGACGACGAAGAGCGCTTTTCGGAAGATGACTTCCAGAAGGCCCGTGACTGGGCGGCGACCATCGCCCCTCACCTGGACGCGCTAGGCCTACACCTGGTTCAGGCGGCGACGGAAGGGGCAGGCCTGCGGGCCCTGGATGCGCAGTGCTGGGCGGAGTTCGCCAAGCTCGCCACGCGCATCCCGCCGGCCGCGCGGGCGGCGGATGCCTCGGCCCTTGAGAAGGTCCAGGACATCTTCGGCGACAAGCGTGTGGTTCCTTTGGCGTGGATCGCGGCCCTGGGGCGCGCGGTGCAAGCTGGCACAGCGTGGGTCCGCGTGGGCAAGGACGGGAACGTGATCCTTGTCTACACCAACCCAGCGGATCTGTGGACCCGCTACCTCAAAAAGGGCGGGCTCTTGCTCGATGCGTCGTGTACGCACGTCGACGAGATCCTGGCGGCGGGCGGTGTGGTCATCGACCTTCGGTGCGCCCAACCCAACCTCAAGGTGATTCAGTATGGACCGCTTCTCCACGGCAAGGGAGACAGCGGTGCGAGCGAGGAAGGGCGGGAACGCCTGAAAAAAGAGGCCAGGGCGCTACATGCGGCGATGGGCAACGACCCGGATGTGGTGGTTGTCACCCACAAGGCCTTGGCGCGGTTCATGAACGACGACCGCGTGCGCCATTGGGGCACACACAAAGGCCATAACGACTGGAAGGGTCGGAAGCGCTTAATCCTGTGGGGACTACCCCTCATGAACGCCAACGACCAGATCATCGGATACAAAACCTACCGGGCCGCCATGGCCGCCCGCGGCGTGACCCTGCCCGACTGGAACGGTGAGCGCGTCCGCGACTGGGTGGCCACGGATGGCTGGGACATATACCCTGCTGCCAAGCTCCCCGCCGTGAAAGAGGCGCGGGATTGGCTGCTGCGGCAGGTTGGCGCGGACGTGTTCCAGGCCATTGGGCGACTGCGCGCCGTCTGGGCCACGGAGCCTGTGCAGGTCGAGATCTATGGACTCTTGCCCATCGTCGGCTTCGGGATGCACGTCGATGAGTTCCGGTTGGAACCCCAAGGGCGGTTGGCTAAGAAGACCAAGGCGCGTGCGGTGATCGCGCAGGGGGTCGTGGACCTCGGCGAGCAAAGGACGCGCGCCAAACTCGTGGACTATTTCCAGCGTGAGACGGGGGTCCGGATAAGCGACAGGGACTGCAGCAAGTTGGTTGCGGAACTTGCGGCACAGGCGCTCGAATCCGGAGTGACCCTTTACCAGGCTGCGCGGGAATCGTGTGCTGCCAATACCCGGCTGGTGACCGCGGGGCATACCCCGCTACCCATTAACGAAGTCGCGCTAGTCACAGGCGGCCTACGAGGCATAGTCGCGGTCGGTGAGCTGCTGCAGAAAAACGACCACACCTTTTATCAGGACCTCACCAAAAGCGGCCCGTAGCCACTTAGTGTGACCCGTGCCCCATAACCTCTAATCCGATACCAGCCGGGAAGGACGCCCCGCGCCCAGACGGGCCAGCGCGGGCCGATTTTGACAGGGAAACACCCGGGAACTAGAGGCTGTTGAGGAGGATTTTAGGACCTGAAGGTCTGCACGGATGGTGAGAACGGACCACTATGGTCCCATTGCGTATGTACTATATACCGACTGGGACGGTGGTGGTCAGCCGGCCGGGCCATCGGCTATAGTGGCGGTCGGGTTTTAAACAGGGAGGCTCAGGATGGGGAGGCGTCTGGTTCTATTAGGGCAGGCCGTGGTCACGAAATGCTGGCTTGGCTAAACCATCATCTGGGGCTGGACTGGACCGCCTATCTCAGTCTCTTTATCGGGATTATCGGTTTGCCACTGGCGATCCTTGGCCTCATCGGGGCGAAGAGGCGTCGGGAGCGAATCGTCAAGCAAGAGGCAAAGGTCGGCGATGGAGTGGTTATTCAAGTTGCGGGGGACGCGAAAATTGGGGAAGTTAATAGAGCAGAGCGCAGGAGTAACCGGTAGCGGAACGTCCATTCAGGTGGCTGGTAACTATCAGTATGGGCTTAATTACACCGAGGTAAAGGACCTAATGGAGTTGTTGTGGGAAGCGAACTTTCCGAAACTTACGGAAGCCGCGACAGAAAGAGCCTTGCAGAGTGTCCAGCGATTGATTGAGCAAACTTACGCAAAACTTAAGGAGAAGGTAGACAGGATTTCGGCGGAAAAGCTAGCAGAACCAGATGTGCAGCAGGTGTTCAACGCGGCGGTCCAAGGGGCTGCGCGAAAAGGAGAGAAAGCGAATATAGACCTCCTAGCAAATTTATTAGAAATGCGAGTGGAGCGGGATAACAGCGACTTTTTTGATATTTGCATCGAGGAGGCTGTTTCCATTGTACCGAAGCTGACACCTGAAATGATTGGCGCGTTAGTTACTATTCAGTTCGTCAAGCATCTGACTGTACCTGATGGGGTTGGCCTTGAACAAATGTACGCTGTTATATATCGGGAGTACGCATCTAAGTGCCGCGAGATTACGCTAACTAGGTCAAGGACTATTGCGTCGTTCGGTGCAGGGACGTACATGAACATCATGGGCTCGGACACGCTCAGTACGTTCAAGGCAAAGTACCCGACACTCAACTCCCAGTCGGACATTGAAGCCGCCTTCCCGTCACTAGTGGCCACGCTACGGCTTTATGACGAAAAGCAGCTGCACAAGCTAGATCTTAGTGTGGCTGGGAAAGTTATAGCGCTGACCCTTCTTAGGCGGCACTTCCCAGTTATTGATCCCAAGGCATTGATCGATTGATTCTCGTTGGTATCTCCGATATCACAGCAAACGGCATGATCGGATATCGTGATCTCACCCCGCCCCGGGCGCGGTTTTTGTTTTCAGAAACGCGCCTCCGCAGACCCGGTGTGAGGAGGGCGCGATAGTGCCTCTGAAGGTGCTTGTACTCGCGCGGGGTGAGTCGTTTGCGTTGGCGCTTAGAGACACGGGTGCAGGTCTGCTGCAGGAGCCGCTTCACGGGCGCCATCATACGGGTGCCCCCTTGGCCGCGCCGGTAGGAATTCTCCAGGAGTCCCGATGACAAGCGAATCACCGCCCCAAGATTGTCGAGATTATCCAGGTTGACGGCGCATGGTCGTTGCCACATTGAGAATTGCCGTCGTGACATGACTGCCTGGATATTCTCCTGCCCGCTGTCTACAACTATAAGGAGCAGCGGTGTCCGGTACCGTAGTTTGGTGTGTGCCCACAAGAAACGAAAGAGCACCAGAGTCGCCTACAGGGGGCAAATGTTATGGCGGAAAGTTTTTTGATCATCGTGATAGCAACGAGCATTTGGGTTCTGATTGACGCGAAGACTCTGGGTGTTAAGAAAGGACAGATTCAGAGGATGGGGGATATGGGGCCCTGGAGCCGCCCCGAATACAAAAAGATCATGGGGGCGCGTCCCGCGCCCGAGAAGGAAGGTTTCCAATGAACAAAGCGTGGGGGTGTACGCGTAAAGGCTTTGTCGGCGCATTGCGCTGGCTGTTCGTGCTAGCCGTGGCTGCGCCGCTCGCTGCGTTCGCGTCACTGCATCATCCAGCGCAACTTGCCAAACTCGCGGAACATGGTGACCATGCGGCTCTGATTCGCCTAGAGCAGAGCGCAAGAAGTGGGGACGCGGGCGCGCAGGTGGCTTTAGGTTATGTACTGTCTTACGGGCACCCTGATAGCCGCCAGTATGCCAACGCGGACTATTGGTACCGCAAGGCCGCCGCG
>JAJYPQ010000187.1 GCA_021795255.1 Pseudomonadota bacterium | reverse complement strand
GATCTCGTGAAAGTACATTATTACGAATACAGCGCCAATACGAACGATTATGGTGGCGGTATGCGAGTGCGTTATCGACTGTCGCCCGATTTAAGCGTAAGCCTCGAGGGACTGTATGATCGAGGCGTTAGCACGGATCCGGTTTTGTCCTATACAGAGTGGAGGGCGATTGTCGGTATCTCATACCTCACTAATCCAAACCGTATGAGAACGGATCCCTTCGTGCACTACACAAATGCGATCTTTTATTAATTATGTATATTGATCATTTTCATCTGAAAGAGCATCCGTTTCAAATCACGCCAGATTCGGATTTCTTGTACATGAGCGCGGCACACTCTCGGGCAAAGGCGTACATGGACTACAGTATAAGAAATCGAGACGGCTTCGTAGTCATAACGGGCGAGGTAGGGGCGGGGAAAACGACGCTTATCAGAAAGCTGCTATCGGAGTTCGACGACAGCGTGGTCGTAGCCAAGATATTTCAGACACAACTCGATGAAACGCAGTTTTTGCAGGCGGTGCTGGTGGAATTTGGGTTAAATCCTTTCAATGCCGGCAAAGTTGAACTGATGGATATGTTGTCGTCGTTTCTCGTCGAAAGTTTTTTGAAAAGAAAGCAGATTGTTCTCATAGTGGACGAGGCTCAAAATCTTAATAGGCGGGTTTTGGAAGAGATTCGCATGTTATCGGGGCTCGAGACCGATAAGCAAAAGATCCTCCACGTTATTTTAGTGGGTCAACCGGAACTAAACCAGACCCTTGACGCTCCGGGCCTAGAACAACTTACCCAGCGAGTGCGGTTGCGTTTTCATATCGCGGCTCTTACCGAGGCGGAAGCTGCGGACTATGTTTACCATAGGTTGCGCGTAGCGGGCGCGGCCAATCCAGAAAACTTGTTTGCGCGCGACGCAATTCCGGCGATTTATGAGTATACAGGCGGCATACCGCGGCTTATCAATACTTTGTGTGATACGGCTCTTACGTGCGGTTTTGCAGATGACAGCCCGCGAGTAAGTGAGGCTATTGTGAAAGCCGCGGTCCTTGAGCTTCAATGGAAGCCTTTTAGCGCGCGTCTACGACAGGCGTCTCACTCCATGGGCGTTGTGGCCTGCGATGGCACATCGAATACGCGCGATTATGAACTGAAAGATCTGGCGCAGGCCGTGGCATGCATAGAGCCGCGGCTGGATGGGATGGAGGCGCTGTTAAAAATCATGGTGACCATGCTTCAGCGGCGCAATCGAATATCGCTACGAGTAAGCGACAGCCAAATTCGGGAGTTTTTAAAGCAGGTGAGCGCGGAGATTGAGAAGCGTGCCATAGATCACCCGCCTTGCGGGGGCGACATATGTGCGGAATCGCGGGAATAGTGGCCTTTGCCGGCGGCAAGCCGCCGGCGGCGCGCGAGGTGGACGCCATGGTGCGGCGTATCCACCATCGGGGGCCGGATGGCGAAGGACGCTACCTTGATAACCACTGCTGTCTGGGGCATGCGCGGCTTAGTATTATCGATATTGCCGGCGGGGGCCAGCCTTTGGCCAATGAGGATCGTAGTGTCTGGGTGACGTTCAACGGCGAGATCTTCAATTACATAGAGTTGCGCCGCCTTCTCAGAAAGCGCGGGCATGCCTTCTCCACGCACAGTGACACCGAGGTCATCGTTCATTTATATGAGGAGTACGGCGAGGATTTTCCTCGGCACCTAAACGGGCAGTTCGCCATCGCTCTTTGGGATAAAAAGCGCCAAAAGCTCATTCTGACGCGCGATCGGGTGGGTATACGGCCGCTTTTTTTTCATTGTGGCGGCGGGCGTTTGTATTTCGCGTCCGAGGTTAAGGCGCTGTTTGCCTGTCCCGAAATACCGCGGGCGCTCGACTGGAATGGCGTGGCTCGGGTTTTTACCTATTGGGGCGTGCCGGAACCGGGCAGCGTGTTCGCGGGCGTGCAGAGTGTGTGTCCGGGGTGTGTAGTCACATTCAGCGCCGATGGGCACAAAAGGCAGCATCGCTACTGGGATTGGACATTTGCGCCCCGCACGGCGCCCGACGAACGCAGCCTTGAGGAATGCCTGGCCGGCCTAGACGAAACCCTGCAGGCTGCGGTGGCGCGGCAGGTGCGCTCCGATGTGCCGGTCGGCGCCTATGTGAGCGGCGGCATAGACTCGGCCATCATCGTGGCATACATGACACGTATCCTGGATGCCCCGCCGCCCACTTTTTCCCTGCGCTTTGCAGACCCAGCGTTTGACGAAGGAGTTTATCAGCGCGCGGTCGCGGAGCACTATGGAACGTGCCATACCGAGATCACTGTTACGACCGGAGATATCGGGCACGCATTTGCACGCGCCGTGTGGCATGCCGAAAGCCCGATGTTGCGTACAGCGCCGGTGCCGATGATGTTGCTGTCGCGCCATGTGCATGAGGCCGGTATTAAGGTCGTTCTTACGGGGGAGGGCGCCGATGAGACCTTGGCCGGTTACGACATCTTTCGCGAGGCGCGCGTTCGCCGCTTTTGGGCGCGCCTACCACAATCGCGGGGGCGTCCGGCACTCCTTGGACGTCTCTATCCCTATCTTAATACTCACCCGGCGGCATGCGCGGCATACGCGCAAAAGTTTTTTGGACGGGATCTTGAGCATGCCGGATATCCGGGGTTCGGTCATTGGCCGCGATGGCAGACGACGCGACGCAGCCTGCAGTTCCTTCACCCCGATCTGCGGGCCGCCATAAATTTCGATTACATGGAGGAGGGTCGGGCCTTATTACCGCCTGATCACGCCACTTGGGACGCCTTATGCGTCGACCAGTGTATCGAAGCCCGCACCCTATTGTCCGGTTATATCCTGAGCTCACAAGGGGATCGGGTCGCGCTGGCCAATGGCGTCGAGACGCGTGTACCGTTCCTCGACACCAAGGTCATAGAGTTCGCAAATCGCCTGCCGTCACGATACAAGCTTATGGGACTTAAGGAAAAGTACATCCTAAAGCGCCTGGGGCGCGGGCGCATTCCAGACTCTGTTCGTATCCGGCCCAAACAGCCGTACCGTGCCCCGGACAGCGCAAGTTTTTTTCACAAAGGCATCCCCGACGAAAATGTGGCGCGCGCTTTTGACAAAAAGCGACTCCTGGAAGTCGGATACTTCGATGCTGAGGCCGTATGTAAGCTATTCAATAAGTGCCGCCTAGGAAAAGCCATAGGTTTTGCGGATAACATGGCATTTGTCGGCATTTATTCGACGATTCTGCTGCACGAACAGTTTGTGGAGAGAAATGCTTTTGAGCCGTGCGTGGTAGATGAGTTGCCAAACGTCCTGACCGGGTAAATGGGAGCGAGGGATGCTGCTACATGATGGGTTTGTGGAAAAGGCTAAACGATATCCAGATGCGCATGCGTTGGTGTCGGCGGGAAAAGCCGTAAGTTACGGCGAAATCCACAGACGCTGCGATGCGCTGGCCGCTTCCCTTGCCGGATATGGCGTAAAGCGCGGCGACCGTGTCGTGATATTCATGGACAACTCGGTGGCGGCCGTTGTGTCTCTCTACGCGATCTTGAAAACGGGCGCCATCATGGTACCCATAAGTCCGCTAACAAAAGCGGATAAGCTTGGTTTTATCCTTGAAGACGCGCAGGCCGCCGCGTTTATAAGCGATGTCCATATGCGATCGGTTTACGAGAAAGCTTGGGAACGCTACAAGCCGGCGATAATAATCGTAAGTGACGGCGATAAGCATGAGGCCGCGTACGACGCGCGTGCCTTGGATCAGTCCGCTTTTGTCGGCATGTATCCGGCGGCCGGGACCATAGATCAGGATCTTGCGGCGATTATTTATACATCTGGCTCTACAGGTGCGCCGAAAGGCGTCATGTTGACGCACAACAATATGGTAAGTGCCGCGCAAACCGTGTCGAAATACCTCGGATTGACGGCGGCCGATCGCATTCTTTGCTGCCTGCCGCTTGCCTTCGACTATGGTCTCTATCAGGTCCTTATGGGTTTTATGGTCGGGGCTTGCGTCATTCTTGAGCGATCCTTTGCGTATCCGGCCGCGGTCGTGAAGATTATGGCGCAGGAGCGTGTCACGGTATTTCCAGGTGTGCCGACGATATTTTCGATGTTGCTGGGGCGCGAGGGTATTTTGGACGCCTTCGACTGCCGCAGTGTGCGCACCATTACGAATACCGCGGCAAGTCTCCCGCCAGAACACATAAAGCGCCTGAAGGCGCGCTTTCCGAATGCCCGGATTTTTTCCATGTACGGTCTGACTGAGTGTAAGCGAGTGACCTATCTCGAGCCGGAAGATCTGGAAAGCCGGCCTACCAGTGTTGGTCGGGGCATGCCAAACGAGGAAGTGTATCTGATCGACGCACAGGGCCGTCGCCTGCCCCCTGGCTCCGTGGGAGAGCTTGTGGTTCGCGGCAGTCACGTCATGCGCGGTTACTGGCGACGTCCCGAGGAGACAGCGAAATGCTTGAAGCCGGGCCCGTATCCGGGGGAGTCGGTTCTGCACACGGGTGATCTGTTTCACATGGACGAGGACGGATACCTCTACTTTGTCGGGCGATCGGACGACATCATAAAAAGTCGCGGCGAGAAGGTAAGCCCGAAAGAAGTCGAAAATATCTTGTACGCCTTGCCTTCGGTCTGCGAAGCCGCGGTCATAGGCGTGGACGATGAAATTCTCGGTCAAGCTGTGCACGCTTTCGTGGTTTTAGACCCAGAGGCGCGGGTCACGGAGCGGGATATTCTGCAGCACTGCCATGAACTTCTGGAAAGCCACATGGTGCCGAAGGTTGTGCATATCGTGCCTGCGCTCCAAAAGACGGATACAGGGAAGATCCGCAAGACCGGTCTTGCCGCGGCAGCGCGTGTGAAGATGCGCGACATGGCAAATAATGTGGCGATGATAAATCAAGCTTTTAAGGAAGAGCGGGAGCGTATGCGATGACAAGCGTAAGGGATTGCGTCAAGGATTACATTTCGGAAAATTTTTTGATGGGTTTGAATGATATGGCGCTGACCGATGACGTGTCGTTTCTGGAGCTTGGCATTATTGATTCCACGGGGGTTATAGAACTTATAGCGTTTCTCGAGGAGCGTTATGGAATACGAGTCGAGGATGCGGAAATGACCCCAGAAAATCTAGACAGTCTCGATGCGATTGAGCAGTTCGTTGCGCGCAAGACGTTTTGTCGGGCGTCATCCATGACCGCATAGGAAGTGCCATATGGAACCGGCCAAGGAGCTCGATGGTGGCGCACTGCTTTCTCTTGACTACGATCGGGAGATAGGAACGATCGCAAAGCGGTTTAAAGAGACCGTGGTGCGTTTTCGCAGGCGAGGCGCGATCGTTGCGGTGTCGGGGGGCGTGGACAGTGCGGTGTGCTGCGCGTTGGCCGCGCACGCCCTGGGGCCGCAGCGCGTGCTTGCACTGTTGTTGCCAGAGCGGGAGTCTTCGGTGGACTCGGAACGGCTCGCCATGCAGGTGGTAGATAGGCTTGGAGTTCCTTATGAACGCAAGGATATTACGGGTGCTTTGGACGCGCTGGAATGCTATGAGCGGCGGGATGCCGCAATCCGAGCGGTGGTGCCAGAATATGGCCCTGGATGGCGCAACAAGCTTGTGATTGCAGGCGGCTTGTCTGGGCAGTTCAACCACTTTTATGTCGTTGCCGCCGGGCCCGATGGTGAATGGGTTCGGCGGCGCCTGGGCCTAAAGGAGTATCTTGCCATCGTGGCCGCCACTAATTTTAAGCAACGGATCCGTAAGAACGTCGAGTACCACCATGCTGACCGGCTTAACTATGTGGTGGTCGGCACCCCCAATAGGCTTGAGTACGATCAGGGGTTTTTCGTGAAGAACGGGGACGGCGCGGCCGACATCAAGCCCATCGCGCATCTCTACAAGACCCAGGTGTACGGGCTTGCCCGATGTATGGGCCTACCGCGCGAGATCGTCTTGTCGACCCCGACGAGTGATACCTACAGCTTGCCCCAGGAACAAGAGGATTTCTATTTTGCGCTACCTTACGCGCAACTCGATGTGGCGCTTGCCTACCAGGATGCGGGCCGCAGCGCCGTGGAGCTCGCAGTCGCGCTAGGAGTGGACCTTGTGGCGGCGGCGCGCATCTACGCCGACATCGAGGCCAAGCGCAGGACGACACGCTATCTGCATGAGGCCCCGGTTCTTATGAAGGGGTATTAAAACGCCATGCGATACAAGCTGAAGGCCATGGCTGTGTGGCTTGTTCATTTCGTCACCTGGCCGTTTTGGGTACCGTCGATCGTCGACTATCGTCTGTTTGGCTCGGAGCGGGCCTTTGATGTCTCGGCCAAGCTCTTGAGTTTGTGGCCGGGACGCATTGGTCAGTTTCTTCGGGCATCCTTTTACATGAAGACGCTCAAGGTGTGCCACTACGACCTTGCGGTTGGGTTTGGCTCATTTTTCTCCCATCCCGAGGCAGAGGTTGGGATGGGGGTGGGCATCGGGAGTTTTACCATCATAGGGACCGCGCGCCTAGGCGATGGGGTCATGGTGGCAAGCCGGGTATCGGTGTTGAGCGGCAAGTATCAGCATGGGGGCGGTCCGCGAGGGCGTGATTTTCGTGCCAACGACTTGCGTTTGGAGCCAGTCCAGATTGGCGACGGGAGTTGGCTTGGCGAGGGATCGCTGATCATGGCCGATGTCGGTTGCCAGTGCATTGTTTCGGCCGGAAGCGTGGTGACCAAGGCGATGCCCAGCGGCACGACGGCGGTCGGCAATCCCGCACGGTTCCTGCGCTACGCCGACAAGACCGAGGCGGCGGCGGGCTAGGTACGGGCTCACAGCCCACGGATGGGCGGAGATCTTTAATGAAGGGACCAGGAAGCCTCAGGGCAGTGAAGGCCGGTGCGCGGCGGGATGCCGAAGCGGGGATCCGGTGACGCTCCGAGAGATCATGCGTTACGCGGGGACTTTGTATGGCGCCAATGTCGCGGCCTCGGTCGTGACCTTTGGCGTGACGGTCCTCATAAGCCGCGACATATCGCGCGCGGATCTCGGAATTTATGGCCTATTCCAGGCTTACTTCCTGTTCGGTGCGTACGCTTCGAGTTTTGGACTTGCGCCCGCGACCGTCAAGTGGGTGGCGAGCGGGGCGGTGGACGACGGCGAATTCCTGACGTTCATGGCGCTCAGGCTGGCCGGAATCTCCGGTCTTTTATATGTCGCCGCGGGCGTCGCGTATCTCCTGTCGTTCAAGGTCTT
>JAJYPQ010000186.1 GCA_021795255.1 Pseudomonadota bacterium | reverse complement strand
ATTTCGTGGAAGATACGAGTATCATGGCGCCTACCGATGCTGCTACGGTGGCGGGCTTAAAGGCCGCGACGCTCGATATCCTGGATACGCTGACGCCTCGCGAAGCGAAGGTCTTGCGTATGCGCTTTGGGATCGGTATGAACACCGACCACACCTTGGAAGAGGTCGGTAAGCAGTTCGACGTGACGCGTGAGCGTATTCGTCAGATTGAGGCGAAGGCCTTGCGCAAGTTGCGTCATCCGAGCCGATCTGAGCATCTGCGCAGCTTTCTCGATATGTAGACCACGTTTTGCGGGCCTGTAGCTCAGTTGGTTAGAGCAGGGGACTCATAATCCTCTGGTCGAAGGTTCGAGTCCTTCCGGGCCCACCATATAAAACAAGGAGTTACGATACTTCCCCCGATACCGTACCTAAGGCGTGTAAGCACTATGTAAGCACTTGGGGCGGTTTCGGCCTTTTCTTGACTCCCTGCCGCTACCGGGCTATTCAGGGCGGACACGACAATAAGAGGGAGGGGGTATGTCTCGGCATATAGGTTTCTTAACTGCGCTAGGAATCGCCGTCATGGCGTTGGTTGTGGCATTGTCACCTTGGGGCGCGTCGGGGCCCCATAAAACCGCGAAGCTAATACCGAAACCAAAACCCAGGCCGTCCCACGTTATTTCAAGCCTCCCCGCGCCAGAACAAAACCTGATGCACTTCGTTATGCGTAAGGCATGCGGTACACCGCTGTCGTCCGTCATGGATACCATTCCGGCCATGGCCGTATGCGCGGAAGTGGCGAGTACATTGGCACGTTACGCATGACGCCAGGGCCTCATCGCTCAACCAATATCTATTGGACGGTTAATGCTCGGAAGGATAGTGATCTTAGCGCCGGAACTGAAACCCTAAAGTTCAATATCTCATATGATGGTGATTATGTCGTGGTACCAAATGGTTTCGAAATGTTCACGATGGCGCTCTACCGGTCGCTTTCGTGTTCGTGATGGCACTTCTCGGCTCATACCATTTTTTAAATAGTTGCCACTAGCGTGTGTCTGGGTCACTAGCCAGTACACTATACCGGGGAGGTGGGGGCGCAATCCCGGAGGGCCATAAATACAGGGTCTGACCTCCCGAGAGGATTTTTATCATTTTTTGGGTCTGCCCCTCGTTCCGGTCCCTTTGTTTCAATCCGCCGTTATCCACCCACCCCGGTCGCGGGGTACAATCACGCTATGGAAAAGACAGACGAATATCCCCGAGTAAGCATCTATCAGATTCGCCGGGAATACGGTATCCCGACCGGCCACGGTGCCATCACCATCGACGGCCAGCCGATCCGTCTATCGTGGTGCCCGGAACCGTTGGGAGGCATACGACCTTACTTTCTATGCCCCCAATGTAATCATCGCCGCCATCATTTATATAACCGCAATAATACTTGGTCTTGTCGCGTGTGCCACGGACTCATACATCGCGTCACTACCGAACGGGCTGCCACCCGCGCCATCCGTCGCGTCGACAAGCTAGGCCCTGTCAGTCAGAAGCCGAAATGGAAGCGCCGCCTAAACCATGCGCGGCTTACTGCCAAAAAGGAAGCGGCCTTACAAAAGGCTGCTTTAGCGCTAATGCAACATAAGTTTTAAGATTTTTTAGGACGCCGCCCCTTACGGAAAGCCGTGAGTATGGCCGCCGGTGGATAGTAGTCGAGAACCAAAGCATAGCTGGCATATTTCGGGCAATGCGATGCGCGGTACGTCTCTCGTTCGCCATATTCCGCGACTGGCTGGCCGTGGATATGCCATGCCCAGCAATGAGCGCACCAAAAGAAAATGCTCCGTGATCTTTTGCGCGGTAATTGATCAACCCATGCGTGGATGCAAGGATCGGGCGACCTTTCGCAGATCGTCTCAAACTCTCCGTTACTGTCACAATTCATTCCCGTTCCTTCTCACCAGTTTGCTTAGGTACCCGTGCAATCACGTCAGTTGCCCCGTAGCCTTGACCGCTTCAAAGTCCGGGCAGCGCCTTTGCGTGAACGGGTAGCAACACGGATAGCCTGTCGCGTCCTTGGGCGGATGTCCGGCCTTGGTGATCACACACGTTCCGATCCCGCCGCCACCTTCGGGGTCGTGGGTGAAGTGTCGGCAGTCGCCGCAGGTGTGAGGGATCGCGCGCGCGGCTACGTCGATATGGGCACGGGCCAGGAGCCACGCCGCCGTGTCCGGGAAGTGCCGGGCCGTCTCTATATCCTGCTCGATGGCGGTCAGGGGTTCGCCCAGCGATACGAGCCACGCGCGGATCGTAGCCTCATCTTCGGGCAGCAGTGCAGTTACTGTAACGGCATCCATCCAGGGCACCGCGCCAGGGTAGCGGCCCTGCACCTGCTCCACGGTCTCCGGGGGCGATAGCCAAAGCTCGCGGCCCTCAGGGAGACGGAAGTGCTCGGCAGAAGGTGCGTTTTCGGCATTTTCATTTGTGCGGGCACTGTCTTTACTGTCAAAAGGGGCTTTTGGCAGTTTTGGCAGTTCCCCCACAAGCGCATGTCCTGATTTTTGTTTCAGTAGAGCCAGATAATCGACGCTCACAATATCCCCCTTGGGTTCAAGGTGTAGACGGTCGCCGTGCGTCCTTCGGTCTCGCGCTTGCCCTCATGCAACCAGCCCATACCCGCGAGATAGGAAAGTCCGGCCGCCACCGCGTCCCGGTCCTTGAGTCCCGACCAGCCGGGCCGCCATACGTCACGCGACCCAAAACCCGCGCGCGGCAGATCCCCGCGCTTGATGCGGGAGAGGATGGCCTTGCCTGTAGCGATCTCGGGAGCTTGGGCGGACCCGTAGGCCCGCAGCGCATGGGCTTCCAGGTATTGAGCCCAGGCCAAAGCCTTTAGCATGGCCGGTGCCGCGATAGGTCCGGCCTGTCCGTCCGCAAGGTGGGTTATCAGGGCCAAAGCTGGTACGAGCTTTCGATATTTCGCAAGGTGCGACTCCACCGCCGGAATGAGGCCGTTGGAGCGAAGCCGCGCCTCTAACTCGGTGCGCCAGCCCAAGAAAAGCTCATGCGCAGAGTTATCCAGCCGCAAATACGGGAGGCCTTCGGGGTCGCCGTTTAGGCCGGTGTCCTGTTTCGCCCCAACGGCCCGCCAGTCCAAGGTGTCTAGTCGCTCAAAGGCCGCGAAGGCTTGGCGCTTGGCGTCCCCATCGGGCCACCTATCCACGTTGCGCCATTCGCTCGAAGCGTCAGGCCAAACGAGAAGGGAGAACCGCTGCATAAGCCCATCATCTGCCGCCCCGCCGCTCGGGGCCGCTCCTAGGTATCCTTGAAGCCGTCCCGGTTGTGTCGTCCCGCAAACGCTCAGGGCCATAGCCGGGACGTGAAGATTGAACCCGCGCCCGATCCGGTCAAATGTGAACGATCCCGAGCCGTCCCATGCTTCGAGCAGGAAGGCCCGGTGATCGGCGTTTTCGTCTCGGTCCAGCGTCCGCAGTAGTCCCATGATCTCGTCGCGTTCGAGCATCAGTCCTTGCGGGTTCTGGCGCAGCAATTCGCCCAAGGCTTCGGGTGTGGCGTTCGATGTGGTATATCGCCGCAGCGTCGGTTCGTCATCGGAGTGGGTCACCTCAAGAAGGCGTGACACGTCCGCTGTGGGCGTTTTTGCAAGCACCTTGCGGGCTTCCTTCTCGCCAACATCGGCCCGCAGTTTCGTGGCCTTTTCGTCGAGCGCCCATTCTGCGGATGCCCCCCGGTATTCGTCTTGCGCCCGCGCCGCCAGTCGTTTGAGTGGAGCCGTGGCCTGTGACATGGCCGGACTTTTCATCATGCCCGGACGGCCCACGATCAGGCCCCAAAGGTTCGCCGTCACCGTCCAGTCCGTGCGGAATTGCGGACGGATACCGACCTTGCGGCCGAGGGCGGTTGCTAGCGCCAACACGGCCGGGACCGCGACATAATCAGGCGGGCACGATACCCGGTCGGCAATGTCCATGACCCATCCGCGAATGGCGTCCGGCAGCAATTCAGGCGCGAAGTCCGGGACACCCGGCAATCCGTCCGGCAAAGGCGCAGGCGCTTCGTTTTTTATTTCCAGTCGGTCCAGATTGGCCGTCCCTTGGTCGATTTCCCGCGCTGCCGCCTCGATGGAGGGAGGGCAAAAAGCTTCGCGTTCTGCTATAGTCTCGTTACGCATTTGTAGTTACTCCTTGAAGCCGGGCCGGCATGCCCGGCTTTGTTTCGTCCGCGATCAGCCATGCGATCCATTCCACGTTATCGGTCAGGCTGTCGCACTCGGTATCGTCCAGGACTTCACCCTTCAAGAGCCGGTCGCCATACTCGGTAATGCGCTCGATCTCCCGCCTACCCTGCAAACCGTCCAGAGTGAGCGCCGCCCGCAGCCGTGTGACCGCTGTTTTGAGACGTGCCATATCCTCGGCGTTAAGAGGTGGGCCGATAGGTGACGCTGCGCAGACCACTACCAGCGACTCGGCCACTACGCCCTTGAGAACGGCCCGGGTCGCCCGCTGTCGCCGCTGTGGGACTGAAAGAGACTCATAAAAGGTGTCGGATTGGCAAAGGCCCAAGGCGTCTACTATGGCCGCGAAGGAACACCCGGCGAAGCATCGAAGGATAACCCCGCGTTCGCCTTCACGGATTGAGAGAGACGGCGACTTGTCGGGGTGCGCCGGACACTTGGCGATCCAACCAGCGCCGGACTTACGCACGCCTTCCAGACGATCCAGGACCAGCCCCATGGGGTCGCGGTTGATGACGGCGCTCATGACGGCAAGCCCATGGCGCGCCATGCATTGGCAAGTCGGAAAACAAACGCCGCCAGTTTCCGGCGAACCGCGCGAGCAGTCATGCGTGCCCCCGACCCCGATCCGCCGTAGAGGTACACACACGGCTTTCAAGCCACGCTAAAAGGTCGCCGCCTCGATAACGGACAGAGCGCCCGACTTTGACAAACGCGGGGCCGGACCCGTCCCACCGTGCGCGTTCGGCCCATGCCTCGGACTTGCCTAGGGTCTCGGCGACTTCCGCTTGGGTGTAAAGTTTGTTTGAATCGAACATCGTAGAGTTCCTCGCACCATGGCGAGCCGTGCAATTGGCCCATGTCGTTGGAAGCGAGAACAGCTTGCCGGAAGTCTTATGCGGTCAGGAACCCGCAAAAGTTTTACAAAAAACTAGAATGCGCGAGATGGCGGAACGGGGTCGTCGAGGTGGACTATGACTTCTTTAAGAGCGTCGCGGATGGTACCCGGTTGGCCGGGCTTTATTGCGGGTTCGGCAAGCAGACGTTCCGCGAGTGTGAGAATGGCCTCATCCTCGTGGTTTTCGTCCAAATGATCCTTCAATATAAGACAAAAGGCGTTGAACGTGCCTCCGGCGGGCGTTCTGTCCCTAGCGCTTGCTTCTCGTTTATGGTCGGGCGTAGGAAGCTTCCCTGTGCCATTCATCCAAGCGACAAACAACCCATGAATAGCATCGCGCCATTGGGCTGTCTGATATGCGCGGAAGGTCCAAGCCTCCGTCGCTCGTTTCGCTTCGGTGAGTTTCGATGCGGCATCCGGGGCGGCGCGGGCCTTCTTTCCTTTAGCGGTGCGCGCAGCCTTAACCCGTCTCTTGTGCTCTGGCCTGGTCTTCGCCATCAGGTAGCTGTTATGTGTTGGATAGGCCGGTTCATCATCGCTTTTTTGCCGGTATCCGTTGCGGAAATTATGGATCGTGACTTCCAGGGTTCGCCAGAACCTCGGATCACTGCGCCGGTTAAAGCGTGCTAGCGACTGGCGCACACCCTCAGGTATTTCTTCCACCTTTGTTTATCCCACCGCTTCTCGGATGACTTCGGGATGACTTGCCGCGATTTTGAGTAGCGTGCTGGCCGCCCCCGAAGGATTGCGTCGTCCCTGTTCCCAATCTTGCAGGGTACGCACCGAAACCCCCAAAACTTCCGCGAACTGTATCTGCGAAAGACCCGCGCGCAGGCGCGCCTCGACGACGTGGGAGAGAGTGACCTTGTGGACCGCGCCTTTCTCCCCGGCCTTCATCTGCCGGACGGAGGCCAGCAGTTCCGCGCCAATGTCCCGCTTGGCGTCACGCGCCTGTAACTCTTTTTCCGTCTTAGCCATGTTCGATCTCCTCGCGAATCTCTCGCAGTACATGAGCCGGTGAAACTTATGCCGCGTGCCCTTGCTGGCGCTGTAGCAGGTCTAACAAATATTCCGGCGCAAGGTCTGCCCCGTTAGGCCATGTCACGGTATGGAACAGGGGGTGTAGACTGACCTCTGAAAAAGATCCTCGATGGTAGAGCGGTCCAAATACGGGTCCATGAAATTCATCCGCCAAATCCACAATTCCCGCCTGCCCACTACTGAAGCGCAGCTCTAAGAGGCGTCGGTCGTCATTACTTGGTACAACGCGAGCATCAATGATATGCAGCATGGCAACTACTCCAATGGCTCGATAGGGTTAATGGGCTCTTTCCGGATTGCGTGTTCCCAATTGGCGGCTAGTTCGTCTAGATGCTTTGTACGCCAGTCCTCCACCAGTTGCAGGGCGCGGCGCGGCAGGTTCCCGGCCAATAAGGTGCCATCCAACCCGATCTCCGCTTCCTGCTCTGCATAGTAAGCATGGAAGTGGGGTGGTAGGTGGTCACGCCAGAACATCGCCAGGACAATACCGTAAAAGCGGCTGATCTCAGGCATGGGCCTCCTTCTTCCAAGGCACTGTCCCCGCGGTACTCTTAACGCCAGCGGCCATCAGTATGCTATCGGTGTCTCGTCTGCCAGGCGTCTGCCCGCTGGCCGTGGCCGAGTCATGGATCACGTGTCACCCCCACTTGGCCACGCCTCGGCATGACCACCGCACCTTGCGACATTTGCCGCTTCCCGGAATCACGTCCCCCGCATCTGGATAGATCGCGATGCATGCGCAGAAGGCGCCCCGCTCGTCCTCGTCCCAGTGGTCGGACCACTGCCAGGAAAACAGCGGCGTCTCGATCAGGGTCAACGCATTATACGGCACTGCCGTACTCCCTGGGAAGGGCCACGACCTCGGCACTCTCTCGTACCCCCGCCGCCTTCAATACGAAGTCCTCGATCTTCTCCATGGGTGCCCGTAGGCGTTCCGTGTTGATGATGAGATAGCCGCCCGTTACGTCTGAGCCGCCCTTGTGATTCAGTAGGGCCTTCAAGGCATAGGCCGGTATGTCCAAGGATTCCGCGACGGTGGCAAAGGTGCGGCGCTAATTCCGCCGGCGGAATTAGCG
>JAJYPQ010000185.1 GCA_021795255.1 Pseudomonadota bacterium | reverse complement strand
ATGAGTGGATATCTGTGTTAAGCCGCATAGTGGCGAGGGGCGTAATGAGAAGCAGCAAAACCCCGGCATTGCCCAACAAAGGCGCGGCCACCAGGGTCGTTAGGCCCGGAGGATTGGGGAGGGTCACGAGACGGGCCTGTATTATCAAAAACAGATTGACGTGACCCAGGAAAAGGCGTGCCAGGATGATCTGGGTGATGCCCAGGATGACAAAAGCCAGGGGCGACAGAAACAGGCTGCGGAATTCCCGCCAAGCTATGGTTCGGATCATGGGGTCGGTTCGCCTTCGCCAGTGAGCTCAACGAAAATGTTTTCGAGCGACGACTGCTCTGGTTTGATCTCGCAGACCCCCCATCCTTGCTCCATGGACAGTTTTACGAGGGCATCCGTCGGATCGGCACCGGGTTCGTGAAATAGTCGCACCCGATTCTCCTCGACGACCGCGACTGAGCGTACGCCCGCAAGCCCCGACACCAGCGCCACGTCGGGGGCGCGACGAAACGCCGCGATCAGGACTTGCGATTGGACCCGGCGCATGAGGTCATGAATGCTTTCGTTAAGCACGAGCCGGCCCTTATTGATAATCTGAACGCGGTCGCAGCTGGCTTGGGCTTCGGACAGAATGTGCGTCGAAAGAATAACCGCGTGGTTCTGTCCCAGTTCGCGGATCAGGGCGCGCACCTCGCGAATCTGTATCGGGTCGAGCCCGACTGTGGGCTCGTCTAGGATGACGACCGGCGGTTCATGAATGATCGCTTGCGCGAGCCCGACCCGCTGTTGGTAACCCTTGGAGAGGTTAGCGGTCAGTCGGCCGCCGACTTCGGCGAGGCCGCAACGACTCTTCGCCCGCTCGCGCGCCTCGTGCCGTTCCCGGCGCGGGATACGATGGAGTGCGGCGCAATAGTCGAGGTATTCGTCGACCGTCAGTTCTCGGTATAAGGGCGGGTGCTCAGGCAGATAGCCAAGAGCCGCCTTGGCCGCGCGCGGTTCGGTCCGCATGTCGTGGCCTGCGATCAGGACGCGACCGGAGGAGGGGGCGATACTGCCGCTCAGTATCTGCATGGTCGTTGTTTTGCCGGCGCCATTGGGCCCCAAGAAACCCAGCACCTCGCCGCGACGGATCATAAAGCTGACGTCGGTCACAGCGGGGGTTTTTCCGTAGAAACGCGTAACGGCTTCCGCTTCGACGAGGACGTCGGAATAGGTCATGCTACGGGCGTGTCGGTCCTGCTCTTCATAGCGGGCATTAAAGGCCGGGGCTGGCTTTTTGTCAACGCCGGATGCTCGACTGAAGATTTCGCTGGGTGGTAAACGGGCGGGATGAACTTGTGGGCCGTGGTTTTCCTGGCGAGAGCCCGCGCGTCATGGGATTTTCCCTTGAGTGTTGGTCGCTTATCGCCGCCACCCTTTCGCAGAGCGCGGCTTTTAGCGACAATGCTTCTTTCTCCCTACTCTAGGATACGGCCTTTGAAAGTGCGGATTGAACCGAGTGGCCACGAATTTGAGGCGAACCCGGGGGAGACTCTCCTCGAGGCGGCTTTGCGCGAGGGTTTTCACCTACCGTACAGTTGCCGTAACGGGGCCTGTGGGACCTGTAAGGGTCGGGTGGTCTCGGGGATGGTCGACCACAAGGCCTATGAACCGAAGGCCTTGAGTGCCGTAGACCTTGCCGCTGGCAAGGCGCTCTTTTGTCGCGCGGTCCCCTTGGGGGAGGTTGTCATCGAGGCCCGCGAGGTCGGGGTGGCGAAGGACATCATCATCAAGACCCTACCTTGTCGCGTGGCACGCCTTGAAAAGTTGGCGCCCGACGTCATGCGGCTTTTGCTCAAACTCCCGCAAAACGAGCGACTCCAGTTCCTGGCTGGCCAATACATCGACATCCTTTTGAAGGATGGCCGACGCCGGGGGTTTTCGCTGGCCAACGCCCCGAGCGACGACGAGTTTTTGGAGCTGCATATCCGCCATGTCCCAGGCGGGCTATTTTCTGGTCATGTCTTCGAGGCTATGAAGGAGCGCGCGCTTTTACGTTTCGAGGGGCCGCTCGGGACATTTTTTCTGCGTGAGGATTCGACAGCACCCGTGATTCTCATGGCCGGCGGCACCGGGTTTGCGCCCATGAAGGCCATTCTGGAGCAAGCGTTCCGGGGTGAATCTGAGCGGCCTTTGCACCTCTATTGGGGGGCGCGCACGCGTCAGGATTTGTATCTCCATGATCTTGCTCTCGACTGGGCGCAGCGTTATCCGCATTTCTTTTACACCCCGGTTTTGTCTCAGGCGCTGGCTTCGGACGAATGGCTGGGCCGTAGCGGCTATGTCCATGAAGCCGTGGCGGCGGATATCCAGGATCTTTCCGCTTACGAGGTTTATGCGAGCGGGCCGCCGCAGATGATCGAGGCCGCCCAGGAGCTGTTCCCAAGACAAGGCCTGCGCGCAGAGTCGTTCTATTACGATGCCTTCAATTACGCCAAAGACCCCGAATAGCCGATGAGCGACGTCCATGGCCATGATCATCACGCCGGGGCCGAAGGACGCGGTCTGTGGGTGTCTCTGGGACTGACTTTACTGTTCGCGCTGATCGAGGCCGGGGCCGGATTCTTTGCTCATTCGCTGGCGCTCTTGAGCGATGCCGGCCACATGTTTTCGGATACCTTGGCCTTGGGGCTCTCGCTTTTTGCCGCGTGGATGGCGAGACGCCCTCCGTCAGCGCGTCACTCCTATGGTCTTGTCCGAAGCGAAATCATAGCAGCCTTCGTGAATGGTCTAGTCCTGCTCGCCGTGGTGACGGCCATCGTGGTCGCCGCTATCGAACGACTCCAACACCCACAGCCCGTGGCGGGTGGTACCGTGATGATCGTCGCGGCTCTGGGGATCGTCATTAATGGCGGTGTGGTCTACGCCTTGAGCCAGGAGAAGCGAACCCTCAATACGAGAAGTGCGATCTTGCACGTCTTAGGCGATCTCCTCGGATCAGGAGCGGCCATGATCGCCGGGGCCGTCATCTTCTTTAGCGGGTGGTTGCCTATCGATCCCATCCTGTCACTCGTGATCTGCGGCTTGATTCTGTATTCGACTATCCAGCTCTTGCGTGAGACGCTGAACGTGTTGATGGAGGGGGTGCCCAGGCATCTCGATTTACGCGTCGTCGGACGGGCGCTAGCGGAGATCCGCGGGGTGATTTCGGTTCACGATCTGCATATCTGGACCTTGTCGTCCGGCACCTTGGCGCTTTCGGCCCATATTGTGGTCGACGATATCGCTCGCTGGGACACCCTGCTGGAGTCCCTGCAAGGACTTTTACGCACACGCTTCGATATCGACCACGTCACCTTGCAGCCGGAACCGTGGGACGTGTCCGTGGCCCGTGGTCGACCCGTTATTGTGATTCACCAGCGTGGCGCATAAAGGTGCCAAAAGCGCGCCGTGAGCGTGTGTCGTAGCGGACAGCGAGCCCGCAAGGACGCAAAAAAACGACCGACATGTTCTTTGGATACTCGTGTTGCAAGCCGTCTTTAAAACGGCAAAAGGGCGGTCTCGGGATGGTGGTCGGTGTGGCCTCGCTGCCAGTCAAGACCGCGACGGTAGTATTCGCGTGCTCGCTCCTCGTCCCCTAAGCGCTCCATGGTTTGGGCCAATTCCGCGTAGGTCTCGTTAGTCGGGCTTTGCCGCGCGCAGCGCTCGGCGTATTCGCGGGCCTTGCCCGGGAGATTGGCCCCGAGCGCAAGCTTGGTGAGACAAAGAAGCAGACTGCCGTTTTCCGGAGAGCTTTTGAGCCAGGCCTCGGCCTGCGAGAGGAGCCGTAGGGAGTCCGTCCCTTGAGGCAGCTCGCTGTAGGCCAAAAAAAGGTCCTCAACGGGCTGTTGGCGCAAGGCGGCCACAAGCAGTTGCTCGGCCTCGCGGGCCTCGCCGCGACGGATGAGACCGCGGGCATAGACTGCGACGAGAACCGGGTGTTGACGGCGGTTTTTCGGAACGCTATGCCATACGGCCTCGGCATTGTTTTCTGGGTGGGTCATGGCGACCAGGAGTAACTGACGGTGGGCCTCGATCTCCCACTCGTCGATCACCGGAGCGTCCATGGCCTTGTAGCGGCGCAATTCCGGCACGAGATGGGCAACTACGGTCCAGTCACGCAAGCCCCGCGCCCTTTGAGCGAGGAAACGCAATACGGTGCGGTTGCCGGGGTGGGCGATCCGTAACGCGCTTAGGGTGGCCAGACTGCGCTCGTACTCCCGCGTCGCCTCGAAAAGGTGGGCTTGCAGCAGGCCGGTGGCGAGGGTGAGCTCGGGGGCCGCTTGAGCCAGCGTCAGGTATTCATCGCGCTTGTCGTGCTGACCTTGCCCTTGCGCGGCGCAAGCCGCGGCTAGGTAATGGATGCCCGGCACATCCTCGGCCTTGAGGTCGCTCACGAGATCCCTTTCGGCGCCGGCGTGATCGCCTTCCAGGAGTTTGGCGAGCCCCATATGCAAGGCCCGCTGAAGATGACGGACTCGGCGGTCGAGACGCCAGCGGCCGACATCGCGGGGAATATGCAATAGCCGCAACACGACATGTAAGGCGAAATACAGAATCCCGACGGTCGCCACCAAGAGCAGCGCAAAGAGCGTAAGCGGCATCTCAAGGCTCCACGGGCTGCGCTCGATGAGGACGTAGCCGGGGTTGTGTACGGCGGCGAGCGTCAAGACGACCGTGATAAACAGCAGGACGAGGACTGTAGAAAGCGTTTTCATGAGGTTTTCTGGGCCAATCGCCGCAAAAGATGCAGAGACCCGGAAATATCCGGCCATGTGAGGGCGGTCGTACGGGTTTGGAGTGTCGCAAGTTTCGCGTCGACCGCTCGCACGCTCGGGGCGTCTTTATCGAAGTAGCGATTGATCCAGCGTTGGGCCGTCAGTAGATTGGTGTGCATGACGGCGATATGGTGTTCGAGGAGCGCCACTTCCGCAGCATACAGTCGCAGTTGCAGGTTCTGGCGCAGGAAGTAGACTCGCTTGGGTGCCAGCAGGGCCGGTTGCCTAATGGTCTGCCGGCGGATCCGTATCAGGCTCGTAAAGTCGCGCCACAGGCCGCGAGCCAGGCGCCGCCAGAAGGGTAGTTTTGTGCGCACCGGGGTTTTTGGGTGCTGAGCATGAAAGGTCGTGGGTACGGCGAGCGGTAGCGTTCGGACGGCGTGCGCTAGCGCCATGAGCTCCAAGGCCATGGTGGAGGTATGTTGCTTGCGCACCGCCTGTAAACGCAAGATCTCTTGGATGATGGCGGCGCGTACCGGAAGCAGGCGCGGGCTGCCTTGACGACGGATTTCGCGTTCCGCTTGATGCAACGCCAAGAGTGCTAGCGGCACGTTGTGTTCGAAGTGTAGCTGGTCGTTTGCGATCAAAAGCAGGTCTTGGGCGGCGCGGATGCGCCAGCGGCGCCGGCTGCTGTGCCCCACCTGCACCGCCTTCACGCGGCGTCTGAGGGCCCTGATGGCCTGTTGGGCCTGGCTGTCGGTCCTATTGAGGCCCGCCACGGCCGAGCTTAAAACGCCTATCGCCTGATTTTGGGATTGCAGCCTTTGGCCGACATTGAGGCCCAGAATATGGGCTTGGTAAGACAGGGCGTACCAGAGGTATCCCAGACCCATGAGCGCTATGAGCGACAAGAGCAGGGCCAGTCCGCCCGCGACCGAACGCGTTCGCCGCGGCAAAGGGGCGATCGGTACGGGTTTAGTGTGGCTATCGTCTGTGTCGACCATCAGGCTAACCTTTTTCTCATGACAGGATTATAGAGGGCTTTTCGTGCGCCATGTCAGTAGCGCCGCCACAATCGCCTCATCGTCGGCCCCCTCTGCTACGATGATGGGCCCTTGGAGCCCCAAGGCCAGACAAGCGTCTTGTAGGCGCGCGCTTACGACGATCAACGCGGTTTTGGTGAGCCACCGCTGGCCGATCTGTCCGAGCACGTCGTAGAGATGGTGCAGGCCCTCGACGCTTGTGAGGGTGATCGCATCCAGGCCCCCGCGCGCCCATTGACGCAGGAGGGCCGAGACGTCGGCCGTGGGCGCCCCGCGGCGGTAACATTCGGCGTATTCGACATGGGCCCCGCGTGCCGCCAGTGTATCACCCAGCAGTTCTCGCCCCCCCCCCCCCCGGAAGATAATAAACCTAAGCCCTGCCACGTTCTGCATAGGATCAAGAGAGAGTAGTGATTCACTATCGAAACGGCCAGCCGGCACCACCACGTCAGTAAAGCCAAGTCGCTTCAATTCCCGCGCGCTGCCGCGCCCGATGCCAGCTATCCGTACGCCAGGGGGCCAATCGAGACCCATGTCGCGGATCATAGTCAGGGCCCGGGATACGGCGTTGGGGCTGATAAACACCGCCCAATCGTAGCTCGACAGCTGTCCCATCACCGCTTTGAGGCCCGTGGTGTCGCGCGGCTCGAGAATCTCGATTGCAGCAAAATGGATAGGGGTTGCGCCGAGCGCCGTGAGCTTATCCATAAGGCCCTGCGCTTGGCCCTCAGGTCTTGTGACGAGGATCTTGAGCCCGGTAAGCGGCGTCATGAGACGCCCTTCAGAAGTCGTTCGATGATGGTCATGGCACCCTGGGCCCGGAGGCTTTCGGCTACCGCCCAGGCCAGTTCTTTGGCTGCTGCTATGGGTCCTGTGGAGGAGGCCTTGATCACGTGGCTCCCATCCGGTTCGCCCACAAGCCCGCGAATCGTTATGTGGGCGCCTTCACATGTCGCAAAGGCCGCGACCGGCAGACGGCAGCCGCCGGCCAGCGCCCCGGTCACGGCCCGTTCGGCCTGAACACAGAGCGCGGTTTCTAAGTGGTTTAAGGGGGCTATGAGGGCCTGTGTTTCCGGGTCTGCCGCGCGGCACTCGATCCCGATAGCGCCTTGGGCGGCCGCCGGTAGGCTGGTCTCGATGCTGAGATAGCCGCCGATACGCCCGGCAAAGCCTAGGCGCTTCAAGCCGGCGGCTGCTAGAACGATGGCCGCGAACTCCCCGGCGTCCAGGCGGGCCAGGCGGCTATTGACGTTGCCGCGGAGGTTCTCGATAACAAGATCGGGGCGCTTATGGCGAATCTGGCTTGCCCGCCGCAGGCTTGCGGTACCGATTCGGCTCCCGGGCGGCAAGTCCTCGAGGGTTTTGGCGTTTATGGGGCTCACGAGCGCGTCCCGGGGATCTTCTCTTGCGAGTATCGCCCCAATCGTCAAACCCTCCGGTAATTGCGCCACAACATCCTTCATGGAATGAATCGCGATGTCGATACGTCTC